>NZ_RBZY01000020.1 GCF_004022425.1 Microbacterium enclense
CCGAGCGGGTCGAGCGGCCAGTGCAGCAGACGCCGCTCGCCGTCGTACGGGTCGTCGCCCGGATCATCGACCTCGAGCTCCGCTCCGAGCGCCGCGGTCGCTTCCTCGAGGAACACGCTCGGGGTGCGCGGACGTTTCGTCCCCGACCAGCTCGACCCGGACAGCAGCAGGTGATCTCGCGCACGAGTGAACGCCACGTAGGCCAGCCGCCGGTCTTCATCGAGTTGGCGCGCACGGTTCGCGGCGATGAAGTCATCGATCGCCGCCTTCAGGTCCTGCTGCGTCTCGGCCCCTCGCCACCCGAGCACCGGCAGCCAGGCGGCGTCGCCGCGGAAGTCCGACGGGAGGATGCCGAAACCCAACCAGCCCTTGGTGTCACGCGCGAGCGAGGGAAGTTCGTCGGTGACGAGGCGTACGACCGCCACGGCGTCCCACTCCAACCCCTTCGACCCGTGGATCGTGAGCAACTGCACGACGTCGTCCTCGGGGGGCTCGGTGCGCGGTGCGAACTCGTCGGCCTGCTCGGCGTGGTCGAGCCAGGCGAGCAGACTCGTCACCGAACCCGACTCGTCGGCGGCGAGGAACCCGCGGATCTCGTCGACGAACGCGCGCAGCTGCGCCGAGGCGATGCGCGCCGGCCCGCGCGACTCGTTCGCCGCCAGTTCGATGTCGAGGCGCAACTCCATCTCGATCAGGCGGATGAGCTCGGGAATCGGAGCACCGAGGTTCCGACGAAGCCCCGCGAAGACGGCACCCGCTTCGCGCAGGCGCGCCCGCCCCTCGGGGGTGATGTCGGTGAGCCACCCGTGACCGTCGGTCTGACGGGCGACGAAGTCGAGTGCGTCCACCAGCGAGGAGCGATCGGCGCCGGGGGTCGACCTCAGACGCTCGACTACGTCCGGAGCGAGCGGCTGCAGAGCAGCGTCATGCGTGGCGAGGCGCCGCGCGAGCTGCGCGAGGGCGCGGAGGTCGGCCAGACCGATCGACCAGCGCGGTCCCGAGAGCAGGCGGATGAGAGCGGACCCCGCCTCGGGGTCGCTGATCACGCGCAGCGCCGACACCACGTCCACGACCTCGGGCGTGGTGAGCAGTCCACCGAGTCCGAGGATGCGATGCGGGATGCCACGTCGTCCGAGCGCGTCGCCGAAGCGCACCATGTGCTTCTTGCTGCGGAAGAGCACGGCACCCGTCGTGAGCTGCCCGTCCGCCGCGCGGGCCGCTCGCACACCGGCGAACCACGCCGCGACACGGTCGGCCTCGGTGTCGATGTCGCGCTCGAAGAACGCCTCGACGACACCCTGCGGTGCGCCGGGACGCGAGCGCAGCTCCTCGACGGCGACGGCGGACCGGCTCGCCAGGGGCGCGAGCACCGCATTCGCGGCGGTGAGCACGCTCGCGCTGTTGCGCCAGCTCGTCAAGAGCGAGAAGGTCTGGCATCCCCCGTCGGGCGCGAACGCGGCCGGGAATCCGCCGAGGTTCCCCGCGCTCGCCCCACGCCACGCGTAGATGGCCTGATGGGGGTCGCCGACGGCCATCACGCCGGTGCCCGCGAAGAGGGTCGAGAGAAGATCGGTCTGGACGACGGAGGTGTCCTGGTACTCGTCGAGCAGAACGACGCGGTAGCGGGATCGGAGCTCCTCGACGACGGGCGGATGCTCGCGCACGATCCGCAGGGCACCGGCCACCTGGTCGGCGAAGTCCATGACCCCCAGCCGCGCCTTCTCACGGTCGTAGGCGGCGGCCAGAGCCGCCAGCAACCCGAGCGCGGAGACGCGGGATGCCGCGTCGGCGACGTCTTTATACACGGTCACCCGCGAGGAGAACGACGGGCGCTCGACGATACGGCCGAAGTCGTCCGGGAACGCGGCGAGTCGGTCGAGGTCGACCAGATTGTCGACGCTGTCGCGCGCGATGCGGAGGGCGGCGTCGATGAGCGTCCGGGGAGACTCCTGACGCTCCTCGAGTCGGGGGTCGTCGGACGTGAAGACGACACGCCGCATGAGCAGCCAGGCGGCGGACTTGGACAGCACCGCCGACTCGGAATCGCGTCCGATGCGAAGCCCATGCTCGCGGACGATCGCATCGGCGAAGCTGTTGTACGTCGACACCGTCGGACGGTGCAGCAGGTGGTCGTCGTCGCCCGCGTAGTCCGTCGAGACGCCGCATTCGACCGCGAGCGCATCGAGGATCCGTCGCCGCTCCGCATCACCGCGGGCCCCCTCGGACCGAGCGAGTTCGGCGAACACCGCGAGACGCCCCGAGGCGTGCAGGTCGGGGAGCATCGGCAGCAGGCCCCGCGCCTCGAACTCGGACAGCCGGTGCAATCGACGATGGATGCGTTCGGCGAGTTCACCCGCGGCTTTCCGGGTGAACGTGAGGCCGAGCACCTCATCGCGACGGACCAGGCCGTTGGCGACCAACCACACGACCCGGCCGGCCATGGTCTCGGTCTTGCCGCTGCCGGCCCCGGCGACGACGAGCGCCGGCGCGAGCGGAGCCTCGATCACCGCGGTCTGCTCGGTGGTGGGAGGGAACTGGCCGAGCGCGGCGGCGATGGTCGCGGCAGTCAGCGGCGACGTCACGATGCGCTCACCGCCGAGACGGTGTGGATGCGGCACAGTCCGAAGGAGAACTCGTCACGGCAGTGCACCTCATAGGGGGCAGCGAAACGGTGACCGCGCATCACATCGACCGCGTGCTGCACGCGCTCGACGAACTGCGCCCGTGCGGCGTCGTCGAACGGCGGCTGGAGAGGCTCGGCGTAGTCCTTCGTGGCGGCGGTGGGGCGCAGCACGAGGAGCTTCGCCCCGCCGGGCGGCAGGCCGGCGACCTGCTCGATCGCTCCCGACGAGAACGCCAGCTGGTACGCGGCGAGCTGCGGGTTGTCGGCGACCTTCGCGTCGGTCTGCGGCTCGCTCTTTCCGGTCTTGAGATCCACGATCACGACCTCGCCCGAGGGCGTGACCTCGACGCGGTCGATGTCTCCGCTGAGGATCGCGCCGTGCGCTCCGGCGTCGGCGACCGGGATGGCGACCTCGAAGTGACGTTCGGCTCCGACCAGGCGTCCGCCGGCGTCGTCGAAACGCCGCAGGTAGGTCGCGAGCCGACGGATCAGGTCGCGCGCCCGCACGCGCTCCGCCCGTTCGCGCCATGCCGCGTCGAACACGAGTTCACCCCACCGCTCTTCGACCACCCCCCAGAGCGCCTCTTCCGTCCCCTCGACCGCGGTCTCGAGCGCCGCGTGGATGATCGTGCCGATCCCCGCCGTCGTTCCGCTGCGATCACCGCCCAGGTCTCCGATGACCCAGTCGAGTTCGCACTGTTCGAGGGCGTGCAGGCGCGACGGCGACACGCGGACGTCTTCCCGCTCCAGGTCGCGCAGCGGTGCCGTCGAGCTCGGAGGGGCCACGCCGTACCACTGCTCCGGGGGCGCCCCCGCGACGTCGGCCGCGGCGAGCAGCGCGAGCTGCGCGGCCGCGTGCCGACGTTCGCGGGCCGGAGAGCGGGGCGCGGTGAGCGTTCGGCGGTGACGCGCGACGAGACCGCGCAGCGAGAGCGGGTGTTCGGGCACGGCGGATGCCGGTTCGGGAGTCGGCAGCATCTCGAAGAGCACGCTCGGCCCGGTGTCGTCGTCGTCCACCGCCGTGACGATGAGTCGGGAGTGCGCGCGCGACAGAGCGCGGACGAACAGCCGCAACTCGTCGTGCATCGCGGCCCGGCGACGGTCCAGCATGCCGGCCGCCGGAAGGTCGGGGAACCGCACGGCGTCGGCGAGCCGCCACGTTTCGAGCAGCCCGCCGCGCAGCCGGGTGTTCGGCCACACGCCCTCTTGCACGCCGGCGACGACGACCGTGTCGAAGGCCGTCCCCGCCGCGGCCGCGGGCGTCAGAACGCGGACCGTGTCGACCACCGCAGGCTGCTCGATCCGGTCTTCCGCAACGTCGCTGTCGATCACCGACCGCAGGAAGACGATGGCCTCGCCGTCGGGCTCACGCTCGGTGAAGCGTTTGGCGGCCTGGAAGAGCGCGACGATCGCGTCGAGGTCGCGGTCGGCCTGTTCGGCGAGAGGCCCGTGTCCGCGGGCTGCTTCGCGCCACGGCCGCGAGAGACCGCTGCGCTCCCACGCCGTCCACAGCAGTTCGTGCGCCGTCGCCCTCTGGTCGGCCTGCGCGCGGACCGCCGCCAGTGTTTCGGCGACCCGCGTCGCGCGGCGCGCCTCGCGCGTGTCGATCGTGGCGAATTCGAGGGGATGCCGCAGCCCCGACGCGAGGAGGTCGCCCGCGGCGCGCGTGCCCCCGGCCGCGAGTTCCTCCTGGCGCAGAGCCGCGCGCAGTCGTCGTAGCTCGATGGGGTCGAGACCGCCGTAGGTGCCCAGGAGCGCGTCGAGGACGGCATCCGGCGTCCAGGTGTCGGGGTCGCGCATGCCGAGTTCGACCAGCGCGACGAGATCGCGCACGGGACGCTGCACCCCGAGCGCGAGACCGGGTCCGCTCGCGCGCGCAGGCACCTCGCGGGCGGCGAGCTCGGCCTCCAGCGCCGCCACTTGGCGCGAGTCGTGGGCGATCACCGCGCACGAACTCCACGGCACGGCGTCGAGCACATGGCGTTCGCGCAGCAGCCGTGCGATCGCGTCGGCCTCTTCGGCCGGGGAGCGCAGCAGGAAGGTGCGGACGGAACCTTCGGGCGCCGCGCCGCCCGGCGCACGTCGGTGCGCGACGACACCCGCCGCGCCGATCCGGGCGGCGACGGCGCGCACGAGGTCGATCTGCTCGGCGGTCCCGCGGTGCGGGTCGCCCAGCGCGACGAGCCCGCCGAGTTCTGTCGCGAGTCGAGCGAAGTTCTCGGGCGTCGCTCCGCGGAAAGCTCCGGATCCGACGTCGGGGTCACCGAAGGCGACGACACCGATCCCCCGTTCCCGGCACGCCCGCAGCAGGTCGATGCCCCCCGCCGTGAGTTCTTGAGCGTCGTCGACGAGGATGCACCGGATTTCGGCGAATCGTCCGAGCAACGCGCGGTCGACCGCCGCCTCGTCGAGGACCGCGACCGCCTCCCGCGCCAGATCGGCCGCGTCCCGGTGCGCTCCGCGCATTTCGGCGCGGACCGCTCGGTACTCGGCCGCGAACGAGCCCACCGACGCCCACACCGGGACGCCGTGTCGTTCGGACAACGTCACGAGGTCGTGGGGCGCGATGGCGAGCTCCGTGCACTCGGCCAAGAACGCCCGCAGGTCTCCGCGGAACCCCCGCGTGGCGCGGATCGCCGGCCCGAGCCACTCGGGCCAGCGCGGGCGCCCCTCGGCCTCGTCGAGGGCGTCGCCCTCGAGCAGCTCGCGGATGATCTGGTCTTCGTCGCCGCCGGTCAGCAGTTGCGGCGGTTCGGCACCGCGACGGACCTCGGCGCCCCGCACGATCTGGAACGCGAAGGATGCCACGGACCGGGCGAGGGCCCCCGCGGTGGCGCGACCGACAGCGAGGGCGAGCGGGTCGCGCAGAGCCGTCGCCGCCGGACGCGTCGGCGTCAGCACGAGGATGTGGTCGGGATCGACGCCCCGCGCGACCAGCGAGCGCACGCGCGTGAGGAGCGTCGACGTCTTGCCCGAGCCGGGGGCACCCACGACGGCCCGGCTCGTCTCGGCCGGTCCATCGACCACCGCGCGTTGCTCCGCGTCGAGCTCGGTCGTGCCCAGGACGCGCGCCTGCGCCGCCGCGGCGGGCGGCCAGGTGCCCGCGCCGACATCGTCGGGCTGCGCCGGAACACCCGCGGGGGCGAGCGTGGTGGCATCCGGATCCTGCATGTGTCCCACGCTAGCCGCGGCGTCCGACACGCCACCGTCGACCCGCCCCGTTCGCCGTCCGCGAAGCGGGCCCGCGGGCGCGGAACCCCCCTCCGCACGTGTCGTAGAGTCGGATCATCGCGCCGGGTCGACCCAGATCCCCGGGCGGAAAGGGAGCATCGTGGAGATCCGCATCGGCATCACCAACACCGGCCGCGAGCTGAACTTCGAGACCAACGAATCATCGGATGCCGTCAAGTCGTCGGTCGCTTCCGCGCTCGACCAGTCCGCGAGCCACGTCACCTTCACCGACATCAAGGGCAACTCCTACATCGTTCCGACGGCGAACCTGGCGTTCATCGAGCTGGGCACCGAGGAAGCGCGCCGAGTGGGCTTCGTCGCCTGACGCCACGCTCGTGCAGATCCTCCTCGGACTCATCCTCGGCGCGGTCGTGGGGCTCGCCGTCCACTTCGTCCTGCCGCACCGCGACCTGCGCGGCACGGCGCTGGCCCCCGTCGTAGGCGCAGCCGCGGCCGCCGTGTCGTGGACGGCGCTCACGTGGGCCGGCGTCGGCGCCGATTCGCTCGTGCTCTGGCTCGCGACGGTCATCGCGGCCGCGGTCACCTCGCTGGTGCTCGTCACCGCCCTGTCGCGCGCCCGGATGCGCAGCGATGCCACGGACCGCGCGCGCCACGGCATCTGAACGACCGAGCCGCTCTCCCGAACTCCGCGGGTGGAGATGGCTCAGGCCGCGAGGCCCATGGCATCCATTCGTCGGGCGTGTGCTCCCATGAGCTCGGTGAAGACGGGTTCGACCTGCGCCTCTTCAGCGCTGTCGAGGCGCGGGTGAGCGAGCGCGGCCCGCGCGACGAGCAGGGTGTCGCCCACGAGACGCCGACCCCATAGGGCGAGCAGCCACCGCCACTCGTCGTCGCTCTCGATCGTGGCCCCGAGGATCTCGACGATCGCCTGACGATCGTCGTCGGCCTTCAGGATGCGGGCCACCCGTCGACCCGTGTCGCCGTAGCTGGAGGACAGTGCGAGATAGAAGTCGTCGAGCATCCCCGCGGTGATGTGCACCGACAGCATCGTCTCCTGCGGACGGACGCCGTGAGTGTTGCGGCGGAAGGCGTCGAGCGATTCGCGGAACGGCAGCATGAGCTGCGTCGGATCGGCACCGCGCTCGCGAATGAGCGCCACGATCTCCTGGTGCTTGATGAGCGCGGCCCCCGCGGCTCGCGAGAGCGACTCCTTCTCGGCCAGCTCCGGGGTCGACGCGATGAGTTCGCTCAACGTCTCGAAGAATCCGAGCTGCAGGTAGGCCGCCTGACCGAGGAACGTCTCCACATCGGGCGCCAGCTCGGCGAAGTCGACGCGCATCGCGTCACCGAGGTCTCCCCGCGACCGCAACTGCAACGTGCGACCGACCGGTCGGCGACGACGGAACCACTCGAACACGCTCTACAGCCTAGGCGTCGGACCCCCGAAACACGCGCCGGGTAGAGTGGACTCGCCCCGGCGACGGATCGGGGCCCCGCGCCTGTGGACGAGTGGAGGGCGTGGATCCGACTCCCCAGGCGGTCTCTCACCGCCGGAACAGGCACGCTCATGACGACTTTCGCCGACCTCGGCGTCGATCAGGACATCGTCGATGCCCTGGCATCCAAGGGCATCGTCGATGCCTTCCCGATCCAGGAACAGACCATCCCCCTCGGCCTCCCGGGCCAGGACATCATCGGCCAGGCCAAGACCGGAACGGGCAAGACCTTCGGCTTCGGCATCCCCGTGGTCCAGCGCCTCGGCCTGACCCCCGAGCCCGGCGTGAAGGCGCTCATCGTGGTCCCCACGCGCGAGCTCGCCGTCCAGGTCTACGAAGACATGGACATGCTGACGCAGAACCGCGCGACCAGCGTCGTGGCGATCTACGGAGGCAAGGCCTACGAGGGCCAGATCGACCAGCTCAAGGCCGGCGCGCAGATCGTCGTCGGAACCCCCGGTCGCCTCATCGACCTGAGCAACCAGAGACTGCTCGACCTGTCGGGTGCCGTCGAGGTCGTCCTCGACGAAGCCGACAAGATGCTCGACCTCGGCTTCCTCGCCGACATCGAGAAGATCTTCCAGAAGGTCCCCGCCGTCCGCCACACGCAGCTGTTCTCGGCGACCATGCCGGGGCCCATCGTCGCGCTCGCGCGTCGCTTCATGTCGAACCCGATCCACATGCGGGCCAACGACCCCGACGAGGGTTTGACGCAGGCGAACATCAAGCACCTCGTCTACCGCGCGCACTCGCTCGACAAGGACGAGGTCATCGCTCGCATCCTGCAGGCCGAGGGTCGCGGCAAGACCGTCATCTTCACGCGCACGAAGCGCGCGGCGCAGAAGCTCGTCGACGAGCTCGGCGACCGGGGCTTCAACGCCGCGGCCGTGCACGGCGACATGAGCCAGGAGTCGCGCGAGCGCTCGATGGCCGCGTTCAAGGCCGGCAAGCGCGACGTGCTGATCGCCACCGACGTCGCCGCCCGCGGCATCGACGTCAACGACGTCACGCATGTCATCAACCACACGATCCCCGACGACGAGAAGACGTACCTGCACCGCGCCGGCCGCACCGGTCGCGCCGGCAAGACGGGTATCGCGGTGACGTTCGTGGACTGGGACGACCTGCACAAGTGGGCGCTCATCAACCGCGCGCTCGAGTTCGGCCAGCCCGAGCCCGTCGAGACCTACTCGTCGAGCCCGCACCTCTACACCGACCTCGACATCCCCGAGGGCACGAAGGGGCGTCTCGTGACCGCCCCGAAGGCGCAGGCCCCCAAGGCACAGGCGCCCAAGTCCGCCGCGTCGGACGACTCGGATGCCACGTCCGAGGGCGCGGCACGCCGTCGACGCCGCCGCCGTGGCGGGTCGGGCAGCGGCGCCGAGGCACAGGACGCGGCCCCGCGGCCCGAGGGCTCCGGAACGCACGACGGCGGAGGCAGCGAGCACCACGACGGGAACGCGGCCCCGCGCCGCCGTCGCCGTCGTCGCAGCGGTGGCTCCGGCGCGAACGCCGCCCCCGTGGCCTGATCCGACACACATCCGCGGCGCCGCTCCCCCGGGGGCGGCGCCGTTGTCGTCTGCTCGGGGCGGCCGGCTCGGGCACATCTCCTGCCGGTCGGCCCTGCAGCCCCGTGCACGCTGCTCGCCGCCCCGTTCCGCAGGAGTTGTGCCGGGCGCCGCGGGACCCCGAGGGTCGGCGCCGCGACGACGGGTCAGGGAAAGACGGGGGCCGACCCGCGGCCGGCGGCGAGGATCCGCGCGACCATCTCGTCGTCGGTCGTGTTCTCGCCCGGCACGTTGGGTTTGCCGAGCCCGTGGTAGTCGCTCGAACCGGTGACGATGAGACCGCGCTCGTCGGCCAGCCGCGCGAGGGTGGCCGTGGCATCCGGGAGATTCTCCCGATGGCGCAGCTCGAAACCGGCGAGACCCGCGGCGAGCATGCCCGCGAGGACCGACCGGGGAAGCAGCGCGCGACCGGCCGGATGAGCGATGATCGGCACTCCCCCGGCGCCGACGACCACCTCGACCGCGGTGACGGGGTCGGGAGCGTACAGCGCCACGTAGTACTCGTTGCCCGGGTGCAGGATGTCGGCGAACGCCTCGGTGCGGTCGGCGACGATCCCCCGCGCGACCAGAGCGTCGGCGATGTGCGGACGCCCGACGGTGGCGCCGTCGGTGGTCTGCGCCAGGATGTCGTCCCAGTCGATGTCGAAGTCGCGGGAGATGCGCTCGGCCATGATCTGCGCGCGGTCCAGGCGCGACGATCGGATGCGATCGGTCATCGCGCGCAACCCGTCGTCGTCCGGGTCGACGAGGTAGGCCAAGAGGTGGACGCTGCGCCATTCCTGGCGCGCCGACAGCTCCATCCCGGGCACGAAGGTCATGCCGAGCGACGACGCGGCCTCGGCCGCCTCCGCCCAGCCCGACGTGGTGTCGTGGTCGGTGAGCGCGACGGTGCGCAGGCCATGCCGATGCGCCGCCGCCATCACGAGCGCGGGCGACTCGGTGCCGTCGGAGTGCGTCGAGTGGAGGTGAAGGTCACTCGGTCCTTCGAATCCCTGGTCTCGCTCCACCTGTCGAGCGTACCGCCCGCCCACGGCCGGTCGCGGCGGACGTGGAGCCGTCGGAGGGGCGGCATCGGTGGATCTCCCAGGCGCCTCGCCTAGGGTCGGGGGCGTGCGTCGGCTGTTCGGAATCGTGTTCGCGCTCGCGTGTGCCGCGGCGGCCGTGGCGCTGACGTGGCCCACCGTGTTCGGTATCGAACGCTCCTTCCCCCTCGCGCAGGTGATCGCGTTCCGGCTGCCGTTGGCCGCCGGATTCGTCGCCGCGGCGGCCCTGGCGTTGCTCATCGCCCTCATCCGACCGGTGCGCGCGCTCGCCCTCGTCACGGCGCTGATCCTCCTCGCGGCCGCCGGAGTCAACGGGGCCATGGTGCTGCAGCGCGGAACCGGAACCGACGCGCTCCCGGAGAAGACCGACACGAGCCTGCGCGTGATGACGTGGAACACCGCGGGCTCGGCCACCTCTGCCGAATCGATCGCGCAGTTCGCCGTGGGCATGAAGGCCGACGTCGTCACGCTTCCCGAAACGACCATCGACACGGGCACGCGCGTCGCCGAGCTGATGCGCGACCTCGGGCAGCCCATGTGGGCGCACCACGCCGAGTACGGCGAGTACGGCACCACCGGATGGGATGCCACGTCCACCACCGTCCTGATCCGACCCGAGCTCGGCGACTACAGCGTGATCGAGTCCTCGCTCGACGGCTCCAGCAACACGTCGACGGTTCCGAGCGCGGTCGCCATGCCGGTCTCGGGGAACGGTCCGATCATCGTGGCCGCCCACGCGGTGGCCCCGCGCCGTGACTACATGACCGAATGGCGGTCCGACCTGCAGTGGCTCGCCGATCAGTGCGCCACGGACAACGTCATCCTCGCCGGAGACTTCAACGCCACGCTCGATCACATGACCGGGCTGGGCGTCGACGGCGGCACCCTCGGACGGTGCCGGGATGCCACGTCCGCGAGCGGCAACGGCGGGATCGGGACCTGGCCCACCGATGTCCCCGCGCTCCTGGGCGCGCCGATCGACCATGTCATGGTCACTCCGGACTGGACGGTGACGGGCTCGGTCGTCATGCGCACGCTCGACGGGTCGGGCAGCGACCACCGCCCCATCGTCGTTCAGCTGGAGCGCACCGCCGGCTGACGGTGCGTCCGACGCCCGGCGGTGCGAGACTGGACGAATGGACTCCCCCGCCGACCGCGACACGATCGCCCCCGCCGAGCAGAAGCCCGCCGAGACCACCACGAACCGCAGGGCACCGTTCCCGCGCGGCTTCCTCGAGACGATCTCGAGCGGGTGGGCCGAGCGCCCCGAGACCATCCCGACCCCGCGCGAACAGTCCGCGTGGGCGGCCCGGCGCCGTGAGCGCGTATCGGCCGCATTCCCGGGCGACCGCGTCATCGTTCCGGCCGGATCCCTCAAGCAGCGCAGCAACGACACCGACTACCCCTTCCGCGCCCACTCGGCGTTCGCGCACCTCACCGGGTGGGCGGCCGACGCCGAGCCCGACTCGGTGCTCGTCCTCGAGCCGCGCGACGGCGGTCACGACGCGGTCTTGTACTTCCGCGAGCGCGCGGACCGGACCACGCCGGAGTTCTACGCGGATGCCACGGTCGGGGAGTTCTGGATCGGACCGCGGCCCGCCCTCGCGGGCGTCGCCGCCGACCTCGGACTCGCCACCGCCCACGTCGACGACTTCGTGCCCGGCGATGACGACCGCGTCGCGGGCGTCGACGACGATCTCACCCGGTTCGTGTCGGAACTCCGGCTGGTGAAGGACGAGTTCGAGCTCGCCCAGATGGCGTTGGCCGTCGAGGTCACGGCATCCGGATTCGACGACATCATCTCCGAACTCCCCCGCATCGTCGAGCACCCGCGCGGCGAGCGGGTCGTCGAGGGCGTCTTCCACCGCCGCGCACGCGCCGACGGCAACGCGGTCGGCTACGACACGATCGCCGCCTCCGGCCCCCACGCCTGCTATCTGCACTGGACGCGCAACGACGGCGCCGTCGTGCCGGGCGACCTCATCCTCATCGATGCCGGCGTCGAGGTCGACAGCCTCTACACCGCCGACATCACCCGGACGCTGCCCGTCTCGGGCCGCTTCACCGAGGTGCAGCGCCGCGTGTACGAGGCGGTGCGCGAGGCCGCCGACACCGCGTTCGAGGCGGCTCGTCCCGGCGTCCCGTTCCGCCGCGTGCACGAGGCCGCGATGGAGGTCATCGCCGCCCGCGTCGCCGAGTGGGGTCTGCTCCCCGTATCGGCGGAAGAGGCCCTGGATGCCGATCGCGGCGGCCAGCACCGTCGGTACATGGTGCACGGCACGAGTCACCACCTCGGCATCGACGTGCACGACTGCGCCCAGGCGCGGCGCGAGATGTACTACGACGGGCTGCTGGAGCCGGGCATGGTGTTCACGATCGAGCCGGGGCTGTACTTCCAGATCGACGACCTCACGGTCCCCGAGGAGTACCGCGGTATCGGCGTGCGCATCGAGGACGACATCGTGATGACCTCCGACGGACCGGTGAACCTGTCTGCCGGCATCCCGCGCACGGCCGACGAGGTCGAGGACTGGATCGCGCGGCTCTCGTCGTGAGCTTCACTCCTCCCGCGTCGTTCGCGACGCGGCCGACGCTGCGCGGAACGTTCGGCATGTCGGCATCCACTCACTGGACGGCGACGGCCACCGCGCAATCGGTGCTCGAGCGGGGCGGGAACGCGTTCGACGCCGCCGTCGCCGCGGCGTTCGTCCTGCACGTCGTGGAACCGCACCTCAATGGGCCCGGCGGCGACCTCGTCGCGCTCATCCGGCCCGCGGGCGCTCCCGAACCGCTCGTGCTCATGGGCCAGGGTCCGGCACCGGCCGGAGCCTCGATCCCGGCGTTCCGCGAGGAGGGCCTCGACCTCGTCCCCGGCGCGGGCGGTCTGGCGGCGTCGGTGCCCGGCGCCGTCGACGCGTGGCTGCTGCTGCTGCGCGATCACGGGACGTGGGAGCTGACCGACGTCCTCGCGTATGCGATCGGCTACGCGCGCGACGGGCACCCGCTCGTCGCCGGTGCCGCGCTCACCATCGACCGGGTCGCCGCCCTCTTCCGCGGCCACTGGACCACCTCTGCCGACCTCTGGATGCCGACCGGCTCACCGCCCACGCCGAACACCGTCGTGCGCAATCCGGCGTACGCCGCTGTGCTGGACAGTCTGATCGCCGTCGGCTCGCACACGAAGGACCGTCGGGAACGCATCGACGCCGCCCGACGGGAGTGGATGACGTCGGTGCTCCCGCGCGCCGCGGCGTTCCTTCGCACGCCGCATCGTCACTCGGACGGTCGTGACCACGCCGGTGTCCTCACGACCGCGGATCTCGCCGGGTGGAGTGCGTCCGTCGAACCCGCGGTGTCGACGTCGTTCCGCGGGTGGCGCGTCTTCAAGGCCGGTGTCTGGACGCAAGGACCCGCTTTGCTGCAGGTCTTGCGCTTCCTCGACCCCCTCGACGACGGCGCGCTCGACCCCTCGACCCCCGAAGGAGCGCACGCGCTGCTCGAAGCGCAGAAGCTCGCCTACGCCGATCGCGACGCCTGGTTCGGAGACACCGACGCCGCGGTCGACGTCGACGCGCTGCTCGCCGACGACTACATCGACGGGCGGCGCGCCCTCATCGACGACACGGCGAGCGCCGAGCTCCGCCCCGGTGCGCCGGAGGGACGCGCTCCGGCCCTTCCGCCGTTGCGGACGGATGCCGGGGTCATGAGCGCCGGCACGGGCGAACCCACCGTCGATCGGCGTGGCCAGACCCGCGGTGACACGTGCCACATCGACATCGTGGATCGGTGGGGGAACGTGGTCTCGGCCACCCCGTCCGGTGGCTGGTTGCAGTCCTCCCCCGCGGTTCCCGACCTGGGGTTCTGTCTCGGTACTCGGCTGCAGGCGACGTGGCTCCTCCCGGGGCACCCCGCCGCCCTCACGCCGGGCCGCCGCCCGCGCACGACCCTCACCCCCACCCTGCTCACTCGCGGGGAGGAGGTCATCGCGATCGGCTCTCCCGGCGGCGATCAGCAGGATCAGTGGCAGCTGCCCGTGTTGCTGCGGATGATCGTCGGCGGATACGAGCCGCAACAGGCGATCGACGCACCCACGCTGCACACGGCGGCGCTGCTGGACTCGTTCTGGCCCCGCACGTGGTCGCCCGCGGGAGCGGTGGTCGAGGATCGTCTCGGCGACGCGCTCGTCGACGAGCTCGAGCGCCGCGGGCACCGCGTGCGGCGCGCCGGCGACTGGGCCCTCGGCCGCGTGAGCGCCGTCGGGCGTGACGCGTCGGGGCTGTTGTGGGCGGCCGCCAACCCGCGCGGCATGCAGGGGTACGCCGCCGGTCGCTGACGCCGGTTGTCCACAGGGTGAAAACGCGCCCGGCGCGGGATGCCTACGATCCCGCGCATGTCGTACTCCGTGGATCCCCCGCACCTGCTCGGCATCTCCGAGCGCGTCTCCCGTTCCCTTGATGAGCTGCACGAGATCGCGTTGTCCCTGCGACGGTGCATGGATGCCACGGCTCGTGCCCTCACGCGGGCGATGCCGGCGCATGCCGCGTTCGTGGAGGTCGCCGGGCCGCGCGTGGATCTCGCCGAACGGATCGTCGCGCGCGGCCGCGCCGCCGTGTCCGCACTGCAGTCCGCGGTCGTCGCCTACCTGACGGCGGACGAGGAGATGGCCGCGACGGTTGCCGACGCGGGCGCCGTGATCGGCAACCCGTTCGACCCGATCCTGTTCGGAAAGCGCCGGGTATGAGCGCCGCGCTGCACGTACCCGACCCGCCCGCCACTCCGGAGAGCCTCCGAGAGGTCGGCCGAGCCCTGCGGCAGCACGCCGACCGCTTCGAGCTGCTCCTTCACGACGCGCTGTCCGGCTGGAACCTGATGCCCGATGCCTACCGCGCACCGGAAGCCGATGCCCTGCACGACTCGCTCGCACGCACACGGCCCGCCGGACGCGAGATCGCCGGGGGCCTGGAGGCGACGTGCCGTGCTCTCGAGCGGTACGCCGACGATCTCGACGATCTGGCCCGCAGCCGCGCCGCGCTCCTGGACGCGCAGGCGTCCGGGGCGCCGGCACCCGTCTGGGAGAACGGGCGGGGCGACGTGCTGAACGACCACGCTCGGCGGGAGTGGGAGCGCGCTTTCGGACGCGACGCCGCCGCGCTCGCGTTGAGCTACGACGAGGCGACCGATCGTTGCGCTCGTGCGCTCCGCACCCTCCCGGATGTCCCGTGGGCGACGCTCGCCGCCTGGACGGGTCCCGGAATGATGGAAGCGCCAGCCGGACCGACCGTCGTCGCGGGCCTCGCGATCCTCGACCGGCTCGCTGCCGCGCCGGAGGCCGCGCGTCTGTTGTCTCGGCATCCCGAGTGGTCCGTGGTCCTCGGTCGTATGGCACCCGCCGAGATCGCGCGATGGTGGGCGGGTCTCGACGCGAAGGTCGCGGGCGCACTCGTCGCGGCCGTCCCGGCGCTCATCGGCAATCTCGACGGGGTGCCGATCGCGGAGCGCGTGGCCGCGAATCGGCGTCGCGCGAGCGAGTACCTGCGCGAGCTACGCGCTCGACG
Source organism: Microbacterium enclense (assembly GCF_004022425.1). Taxonomy (GTDB): domain Bacteria; phylum Actinomycetota; class Actinomycetes; order Actinomycetales; family Microbacteriaceae; genus Microbacterium; species Microbacterium enclense_A. The sequence goes on from NZ_RBZY01000020.1 coordinate 15,478, forward strand.
GCAGGGGCTCGAGGCGTTGCGCATCCCCCGCTCGCGAGCGAACGCGCTCGAGGTGCTCGACCGACGCGCCGAGCGTGTCCGATGCGACCGCGAGATCGCCTACTTCGAGAACGTGGCGAACGGGACGACCCAGGTCTACGCGTGGGATCCGAGCCGTGGCTCGCTGATCGAGATGGCGGGCGACCCCTCCTCCGCGACGGCGGCCCTGTTCGTCGTCCCCGGCACGAACACGGACGTCGGTGCGTTCATGTCCGAGAAACCCGTCACGAACTTCGCGCAATGGCAGGTGAGGTCGAGCGGTGGCTCGGTAGTGGCCTTCACCGTCATGACCGGGCCGATGCCGCAGCTCGACGACCTCGTCACGGCCGGGCCGGAGTGGAATCGGTTCGCCGAGCAGCGCGGCGGAGAATACGCCCGCTTCCTCCGGGGAGTGGATGCCGTCCGCCCCGACCTCTGGACGATGAGCTACGAGCATTCCTACGGCGGTGGAGTCGGCAGCGAGGCCGAAAAGCACGGCGGCACGGTCGATGCCCGCTTCCTCGCGGCCAGCGTCGGAGCCATCGGGCCCTACGAACCGCACGCCGGAACGACCTATTTCGCGACGCAGGCCGTCGACGACATCAACCGCTACTACGCGGGAATCGGTCTCGGCCCACTCGGCTTCACCGTTGCGCCGGAGAGCATCCCGGGTGTGCACATCGTCGACTCGGGCCTGCCCGGACCCGACATGGCGCTGCTCGGCCAGTACGCCTATACGCAGAACCCGGGCGCGCTCGTCGGTGTGGTGCGCGACAGCGTCGCGCACCACACCGCGCTCATGAGCGACGACGAGTCCGTCAATGGGAAGGTTCTCAATCAGGTGGCACAAACACTGCGTCTCCGGGGAGCCGAGGAGTGATCCGGGAGGTCGCGGCATCCGCTGTGATCGGGGTCCTCGTTCTGCTCGCCGGGTGCTCCCTCTCCGAGGGACCGACCTATGCCGAGGTGAGGCAGGAAACGCTTGACGCGATGGACGAGGTCGTATCGCTCATTCCCTCCCACGGTCGGATAGAACGGACACCCGAGTACACGCCCTTCAGTTGCAGTGACAGCCTTCTCCCGAGTTCCGGTAGAGGCGCCTTCTTCACCGGTCATTGGAATGTCGCTGTTGCCGACGACTTCGACATCGACGGATTCATCGATCGCATGCCGCAAGTGCTTCCCGAATGGAGCGAAGAAGATCTTGGCGTCCCGGTCAAGGAGCCCTACATCTACCTGGTGCGGAAGACGCCTCGAATGACGCTCTCGCTGCAGGAGTCCGAGCTCGACGGCGAAAAGGCAATCGAGCTACTCGCAATGTCGCGCTGCGGCGTAGAAGAGCCGGCGAGCTAGTCGTGCACCAGCCCCCGCACGAACTCCCCCACGACGCCCGCGAGCCCGGCTCCGACCTCGTCGGCCGGCGCCCGCTTCCCCTTCACGGCGAACGAATGATCGCCCCCTTCGACCCAGTGGACGCGCGCATCGCGGCACGTCGCGACGACGGCGTCGAACTGCTCACGTGGGGCGATGAACGGGTCGTTCTCCCCCTCGACGAACACCTGCGGGACGGTGATCGCGGGCAGGTGCTCGGCCCGAGGCTTGTCCGGGCGTCCTGGCGGGTGCAGCGGATAGCCGAGGTAGACGAGCGCGCGCGGTGAGAGGACGCCCTCCGCGGTCGCGACCGACGCCATACGTCCGCCGTACGACTTCCCCGCGGCGACGAAGGACGCGATGCCCTCCGTTGCGAGCCACGTCTGCACACCCACCCAAGTGGCGACGGCGTGGGCGGCGGGGCCCGGCATCCGTCGTCCGGCCTCCACGTACGGGAAGACGAAGCGCAGCACCGAGAAGCCGTCGTCCGAGAGCGCCCCCGCCATTCCCTCGAGGAACGGATGCGTCATGCCCGCGCCGGCACCGTGGGCGAGCACGATCGTCGCCGGTGAGCCGGCGACCCCGGTCCACAGGCCCGACACGTCCGTCGCGCCCGCCGGCAGGGCGACGGGGATGCGAACGGCGTGTGCGGTCACCGGTCGTCGCGCGCCGTGTCCGACTGCGGTGGTGAGCTCGGCTCCGTCGAATCGTCCGGTTGCGTCGGCTCCGGGCTCGGCCCGGCGGTCGGCGGAGCGATGCGCTCGCCGTAGCGCGGTGGTTCATCGTCGACGGGCCGCGGCGGCACCGGGGGACGCGGGGGCACCGCGGGCGACGGCGCGCCCGGGTTCTGCACCCGCTCACCGTACTGCGGCGGCGCCGCGTCGACCGGGGCGGCCGGGCGTTCCGCGGGGGTCCGGGCCGCTCCCGCGGGCCCGAGCAGACCGCGCGCCTTCGCCAGGCTCGGGGCTGCGACGCACACGTCGTAGTGATCGGCGGTGACCTGCATGACCGATGCGAAGTCGCGGCGGCGGCGCACGATGGAATACGTCCCGAGACTCAGCAGCATGCCCAGCGCCATGCCGACGAGCAGCACGCCGATGAACGCCGAGATCTGAACGGTGGGCGTGCCGAGGACGAAGATGAACGCGAACAGCAGGCCCAGCATGAGGCCGTTCAAGGCCCCGGATCGCGCCGCCGTCGCGTAGCCGAGGCGCCCGGTGATCCGTTCGATCGAACGAAGTCCGCTCCCCACGATCGCGATGTCGCGCGCGGGGACCTCGCCCGCGATGAGCGACGACACGGCCTTCTGCGCCTTTTCGTACGTCGGGAACGACGCGACCTTCTCGCCGACCTCGTCCCGTCCCGCGCCCACCGGCCCCGCGAACATGCTCATTGGCCCATCTTGTCACGCAGCCCTGTGGGCACGATGGATGCCGCCGACGGATCGCGGACTACGCTGGGACGGTGAGCACGCAAAGGGTTTTCGTCGCCCGCTTGGCGGGCTGCACGGTGTTCGATCCCGCGGGCGACCGCCTCGGGAAGGTGCGCGACGTCGTGGTCATCTACCGCGCGTCGGCCGCGCCACGCGTCGTGGGCCTCGTCGTCGAAATCCCCGGCCGACGACATGTGTTCGTCTCGATCGGCCGCGTCACCTCCATTCAGTCCGGCCAGGTCATCACGACCGGTCTCATCAACGTGCGCCGCTTCCAGCAGCGCGGCGGTGAGGTCCGCGTCATGGCCGAGATGCTCGGCCGCCGCGTCCACCTCGTCGACGGGTCGGGCGACGCCGTCATCGAAGACGTCGCGATCGAACGCAACCGCCTCGGCGAGTGGGATATCGGACAGCTGTTCCTGCGCCGCCCGCGCACCAGCGCTTCCCCCTTCGCCAAGGGCGCGACGACGTTCGCCGCCTGGAGAGAGGTCCGCGAGCAGCAGACACCCGGGCAAGCGCAGTCGGCCGAGCAGCTCGTGGCGACGTACTCCGACCTCAAGCCCGCCGACCTCGCTAACACCCTCCTCGACCTGCCCGAGGAGCGTCTCATCGAAGTGGCGGAGGAACTCAGCGACGACCGCCTCGCCGACGCCCTCGAGGAGATGCCCGAGGACGAGCAGGTCCACATCCTCGAGCAGCTGGGCGACGAGCGCGCCGCCGACATCCTGGATGCCATGGAGCCCGACGACGCGGCCGACCTGCTCGGTCAGCTCCCCGAGACGCGCCTCGAGCAGCTCCTCGACCTGATGGAGCCCGAAGAAGCCGACGACGTCCGCGCGCTCCTCAAATACGGCCCGGACACCGCGGGTGGTCTCATGACGCCCGAGCCGATCGTCCTCTCCGCCGACGCCACCGTCGCCGAGGCCCTCGCGCTGATCCGGCGTCACGAGCTGCACCCCGCGCTCGCGGCATCCGTCTTCATCACCCTGCCTCCGTACGAGACTCCCACGGGGCGTCTGCTCGGCACGGTGCACTTCCAGCGCATGCTGCGCTACCCGCCGCACGAACGCCTCGGCGCGATCATCGACGACACGCTGGAGCCGGTTCCGGCCGACGCGACGGCCGCCGAGGTCGCGCGCATGCTCGCCAGCTACAACCTCGTGTCGCTTCCCGTCGTCGACCAGGCCCACCGCCTCGTCGGTTGCGTCAGCGTCGACGACGTCCTCGACTACCTGCTGCCCGACGACTGGCGCACGCACGACAGCGACGATCCGAGACCCAAGACGACGATCAGACCGCTCGCGACCGCGAGCATCCCTCAGATCCCGAACCAGATGCGGACGCAGACCCCGAGGAGGCGCTGATGGCACGTGCACAACGACAGGCCGCTCTCGACGCCCCGCGCGGACGCAGCGGCATGCTGGCACCCCGCACGCCGCAGCCCTCGCGCGACCGATTCGGGCGCTTCACCGAGTGGGTCGCGCGGGCGATGGGAACCCCGACGTTCCTGCTCTCGCTCACGCTCTTCTGCCTGCTGTGGATGGGGTGGAACTCCGTCGCACCCGAGGAGTGGCGCTTCGACTCCGCCGCGATCGGCTTCACCGCTCTGACTCTCGTGCTCTCGCTGCAGGCCTCGTACGCCGCCCCGCTCATCCTGCTCGCGCAGAACCGGCAGGACGACCGCGACCGCGTGCAGATCGAGCAGGACCGTCAGCGCGCGGAGCGCAACCTCGCCGACACCGAGTACCTGGCCCGCGAGATCGTGGCACTGCGCATGGCGGTGCGCGATCTCACCGACGAGGTCATCACGAAAGAGAGCCTGCGCGCCGAGTTAAAGGCGGCGCTGGAACGCCTCGACGACCACGACGCCGCCGAGCCGAAGCCGGCCGCGCCGTGACCGCGGCGGTCGCCGACCGCGTGCGCATGGCCGTCGCCGCCGTCACCGATCCGGAACTCCGTCGCCCCCTCGGCGAGCTCGACATGCTGCGCGAGATCGCCGTCGTCGACGGGGTTGCCGATGTCGGAATCGCCCTGACGATCGTCGGCTGCCCCGCCGCCGACCGCATCGAGAGGGATGTCCGTGCCGCCGCGGCATCCGTCGAGGGGGTCTCCCGCGTCGAGGTGTCCCTCGGCGTCATGTCGCCGGACGAACGCCGGGCCCTCACCGACCGCCTGCGGGGTGGCCGCGCGAAGCGCGAGATGCCTTTCGGTCCCGACTCGCTGACCCGCGTCATCGCTGTCACCAGCGGAAAGGGCGGCGTCGGCAAGTCGACCCTGACCGCGAACCTCGCCGTCGCGCTCGCGGCTCGCGGCCTTCGCGTCGGACTCGTGGATGCCGACGTCCACGGCTTCTCGATCCCGGGACTGCTCGGGTTGGTCGACGCCGACGGGCTGCCTCCCGCCCCGACCCGGCTCGACGACCTCATCCTCCCGCCCGTCGCCTACGGCGTGAAGGTCATCTCCATCGGGATGTTCCTCCGCCGCCCGGGCGAGGAGGCTGCCGGAGCCGTCGCGTGGCGCGGGCCCATGCTGCACCGCACCGTGCAGCAGTTCCTCACCGACGTTTACTTCGGCGACCTGGACGTCCTGCTGCTGGACATGCCCCCGGGCACCGGCGACGTGGCCATCTCGGTGGGCCAGCTCCTCCCCCACGCGGACGTCCTGGTCGTGACGACCCCGCAGGCCGCGGCCGCCGACGTCGCCGTTCGCTCGGGTGTCGTGGCGCGTCAGACGGGGCAGACGCCGATCGGGGTCATCGAGAACATGGCGGCGATGGCCCTGCCCGACGGCACCCTGCTCGACCTGTTCGGTTCCGGCGGCGGCGCGGCGGTGGCGCGCGCGCTGTCGGCCGGCGACCACGATGTGCCCCTGTTGGCATCCGTCCCGCTGAGCCCGGCTCTCCGCACCGGTGGCGACGACGGACGCCCCGTCGTCATCGGACGCCCCGACGACCCGGCCTCGATCGCGATCGACGCTGCAGCTGCTGCCCTGGCGGTGCGTCCGCGCGGGTTGTCCGGACGCGCGCTGCCCCTGCGTCTCAGCTGACGGTCAGGTCGCTTCGTCGTCGAAGGGCGGCTTCTCGCCCGCGACGAACGTCGGCTTCTCGGTCGACGCCTGAGTGGCCAGTGCTGCGGCACCCGCGGCACGCATCGTGGCCGTCGGCGTGTCCTCGAGCAGAGCCTCGCGGATGATCCGGCGCGGGTCGTACTGCCGAGGGTCGAGCTTGCGCCAGTCGACCTCGTCGAAATCGGGCCCCATCTCGTCACGCATGCGTGTCTTCGCGCCCTGCATCGTCTCGCGGGCACGCTTGGTGAGACGCGCCAGGCTCTCGGCGTACTTGGGGAGACGCTCGGGGCCGATGATGAGCGCGGCGATCACACCGATGAGAAGGAGCTTCTCGATCGTGAGGCCGAAGAACATGAGTTCAGATTACCCGCCGCGCCTCGGCCGTCCGCACCACCCACCCGTCTAGCCTGAGCGGGGAGGTCCACGTGAGCGGTTACGAGGCGAACGAGCGGTTCGTGCAGGAGTCGACTGTCGAACCCGAGCACATCGCGCGCGCACGCGCGCACGCGCTCGAGCTCGGCGCGGCGCCGATCAGTCCTGCCGTCGGAGCGCAGGTCGCCGTGTTGGCCGCGGCCTCCCGCGCCCTGAACGTCGTCGAGGTCGGGACCGGCGGCGGTGTGTCGGGCCTGTGGCTGCTGCACGGCTCGCCCCGGGCGACGCTCACGACCATCGACAGCGAGCCCGAACACCTCGGAGCAGCCCGCGCGGCGTTCGCGGAGGCCCGGATTCCGGCGGCACGCGCGCGCTTCATCACCGGCCGCGCCGCCGACGTCCTGCCGCGCATGAATGAGGCGTCGTACGACATCGTCCTGATCGACGCCGATCCCGAGGGCGTCATCGAGTACGTCGAGCACGGCCTGCGCCTCGTGCGCGCCGGTGGCACCGTGCTCGTTCCGCGCGTGCTCGCCGGCGGCGCCGTCGCCGACCCCGTGCGCCGCGATTCCGTCACGACGGCCTATCGCTCGCTGATCCAGGAAGTGCAGACCTCCCCGGCCGTCTTCGGCGCGCTCTCCACCACGGGCGAAGGGCTGCTCCAGCTCACGACGGTCACCCCGCTCACCTGACATCCCGCGCGGCGTCACCCGCCGCCGGAACGACGAAGGCCGGTCCCGCGGGGACCGGCCTTCGTCTACCGTGCGTCAGGCTGCGCCGACGACACCGCCGAGCACGTCGTAGAGTTCCTTCGCCTCGGCGTCGTTCACCGACACCACCAGGCGTCCGCCGCCTTCGAGCGGAACACGCACGATGATCAGCCGGCCCTCCTTCACGGCCTCCATCGGTCCGTCACCGGTACGCGGCTTCATGGCTGCCATCGCGGCCCCCTTTTCGTCGTTGGTCTGAGAACTAGTTTAGTCGGTCCCCGGGGCGCCACGAGGTGCCGCGCCCCTGTGGGCGTCGTCGGGCGCGGATCAGGGGATCTGCCAGAAGGTGTTGCCGAGGGCGTACATGTTGTAGATCCACCACCACTGACCGAGCAGCGCGGCCCCCAGTACGGTGAGTCGCCACGCGCGCGAGGGCGGCACCGCGAAGGCTCCCCACAGCGGCGAGATCGGGACGAGGAGCCGGAAAATGCTCGACTGGGGAAAGAACACCAGCAGCAGGTACACGAAGTAACTCGCCGACCAGAGGCGCACCTCGACCCCCAGGCGCTTCACCTGCGGGGCGAAGATCAGCACGGCGGCCGTCCCGAACACGAGGAGAACCAGCGCCACGTATCCGGCGGTGACCCCCAGTCCCCACCGCGAGAACCAGAAGCCGGCGGCCTGGATCCAGCCTTCGACGGGGACGAACCGTCCCGAGGTGTCGCCGACCCAGTTCCGGCGCCACGCCAGCTCGGTCGCGAGATACGCGCCCGGGTCCCCCGTCACCACGCCCGCGATGACCTGCCACGCGAACCCGACGACGACGGCGACGAAAGCGACACCGACCAGGTGCGCGACATCCCGCACCGGCAGCGGTTCGCTGCGGCGGCGGAAGAAGCGGTGGATGCCATAGAGCCCGAGGAACAGCGCGAAAGCCAGAATGCCGGGTCGTGTGAACCCCATGAGGGGGACGAGGAGATAGAGCCACCCCCACCGTCGAAGCTGAACGCACCGCAGAGCAAGGAAGAGAAGGAAGAGGAACAGCGACTCCGCGTACCCGACCTGGAAGAGGGCCGCGAGAGGACCGCACGCGAAGAACGCCACCGCCCACATCGCGGCGCCGTCGCCGATGCGGTCGCTCAGGAGGGCGTGAAGCGCCACGCTCGCCCCGAACCCCGCCGCGAGGGAGATCACGACCGCGCCCGCTCCCCACGAACCGAGGAGCGTGCCCAGACCTGCGGAGAGGTACGCGTACACCGGCAGGAACGCCCAGGCGTTCTCGGCGACGCTGCCCTGCGGCGTGAGCGGCAGGTCGGTGGGATAGCCCGCAACGACGGCGAACCAGTACCACTGCGCGTCCCATCCCAGCGCCAGCTCGCCCAACGACGGAGCGACGCCATAGCGCGACCCCGGCCCGGACAGGGCTGACGCGAGCAGGAAGAAACCGGTCGTCACGAGACGGGCGACGACGTAGACGACGGCGATACGCGCGGCGGCGGGCCAGCCCATCCAGGACCGTGCCCGCGTCGACGTCGCGGTCGCCGTGCTCACGACGTCGTCAGCCAGGACCGCAGACCGCGTTCGACCGCGTCGATCTGCGCGACGGGGACGCGCTCCTCGTCGTGATGGGCGAGGTGGGGGTCACCCGGACCGTAATTGACGGCCGGGATGCCGAGGGCCGAGAACCGCGCGACGTCGGTCCATCCGTACTTGGGTTGCGGGGTGGCGCCGACGGCCGTGACGAAGTCGTGCGCGAGGGGCGCGTCCAGCCCCGGACGCGCGCCCTCCGCGACGTCGGCGACCTCGACGTCGAAGCCCGTGAACACATCGCGCACCACGCGCTCGGCCTCCGCGGCGTCGCGACTCGGGGCGAAGCGGTAATTGACCTCGACCTCGCACGCATCGGGGATGACGTTGCCGGCCACTCCCCCGGTGATACGGACGGCATTCAGCCCTTCGCGGTAGACCAGACCCTCGACCTCGATCTCCCGCGCCCGGTATTCGGCCAGCCGTGACAGGATCGGCGCCGCCTTGTGGATGGCGTTCTCTCCGATCCAGGACCGGGCGCTGTGGGCACGGACGCCGGCTGTGCGCACGAGCGCGCGCAGGGTCCCGTTGCATCCGCCCTCGACCTCGCCGTTGCTCGGTTCGCCCAGGATGGCGAAGTCGCCGACGAAGAGGTCGGGGCGGTTGCGCGCGAGCCGTCCGAGCCCGTTGAGTGACGAGTCGACCTCTTCGTGGTCGTACCACATCCACGTGATGTCGACCGGGGGCGCGGTGAGATCGACCGCGAGCTTGAGCTGCACGGCGACGCCGGCTTTCATGTCGACCGTTCCCCGGCCCCACAGGAACGCCTCCCCGTCGATCTCGATGTCGCGGGTCGGAACGTTGTCGTTGATCGGAACCGTATCGATGTGGCCGGCGATGACGACGCGACGCGCCCGCCCGAGGGAGGTCCGCGCCACGATCGTGTCGCCGTCGCGGATCACCTCGAGGTGGGGGTGAGCGGAGACCGCGGCCTCGATGGCATCCGCCAGAGCCGTCTCTCCGCCGGAGACGCTCGGGAGGTCGCAGAGCGCACGTGTGATCTCGACGGAGGGGGCGGTCAGATCGAGCGGGGGCATGCGTCCGATCCTACCCAGGGCACCCCGCTAGCCTGAGGGAGTGACGAATGAACGACAGATCACCGGGACCGGACTCTCTACCATCGCGGCGAACGGAACGGTGCTCGACGCCTGGTTCCCCGCCCCCGCGCTCGGCACCACCGACACCGTCGCCGATCACGATCTGGCCGCCCTCACCGGCGACGACGACCGCCGGGCCGTCCGCGTCGAGGTCGTCAGCCTGACGATCGACGCGGATGCCGCGCCGGCCTCGACCGTCGACGCCTACCTCCGGCTGCAGGCGCTGTCGCACCGACTCGTCCGTCCGAACGAGATCTCGCTCGACGGCATCTTCGGGCATCTGCCGAACGTCGCCTGGACCAACGCCGGCCCGATGCACCCCGACGATGCGACGCGACTGCGTCCCGCGCTGCTGCGCCATGGCATCCAGATCCAAGGACTCGACAAGTTCCCGCGGCTGCTGGACTACGTCACGCCGACCGGTGTGCGCATCGCCGACGCGTCGCGCGTGCGGTTGGGCGCCTACCTCTCGCCGGGCACGACCGTCATGCACGAGGGGTTCGTCAACTTCAACGCGGGGACGCTCGGCGCATCGATGATCGAGGGCCGGGTGTCACAGGGCGTCGTCATCGGCGACGGGACCGACATCGGCGGCGGCGCCTCCATCATGGGGACGCTGTCCGGCGGCGGCACGCACCGCGTCTCGATCGGCGCGCGCACCCTCCTGGGTGCGAACGCCGGGATCGGCATCTCGCTCGGCGACGACTGCGTCGTCGAGGCCGGGCTCTACGTCACCGCCGGAACGAAGGTGCGCGTCGGCGACGAGACGGTCAAGGCGGGTGAACTGTCGGGCCGCGATGGCATCCTGTTCCGTCGCAACTCCCTCACCGGCGCCGTCGAGGCGTCCGCCCGCGCCGGCGTCGGTGTGACGCTCAACGCCGCTCTGCACGCCTGACGCACAAAACGCCCCGTCCCTCGCGAGAGGGACGGGGCGTTCGTGTGGACCGGGGTCAGACGGCGCCGGGGTAGTCGCGCTGCGCGGCCCCCGTGTACAGCTGCTGCGGGCGGCCGATCTTCGTCTGCGGGTCGGTGATCGCTTCGCGCCACTGCGCGAGCCAGCCCGGCAGGCGGCCGATCGCGAACAGCACCGTGAACATGCGGGTCGGGAAGCCCATCGCCTTGTAGATGACGCCGGTGTAGAAGTCGACGTTCGGGTAGAGGCGACGCTCCTTGAAGTAGTCGTCCTCGAGAGCGATCTGCTCGAGTTCCTTCGCGAGGTCGAGCAGCGGATCGCTCACGCCGAGTGCCTCGAGCACCTCGTCGGCAGCGCCCTTCACGAGCTTCGCTCGCGGGTCGTAGTTCTTGTAGACGCGGTGCCCGAAGCCCATGAGCTTCACGCCGTCTTCCTTGTTCTTCACGCGCTCGACGAACCGCTCGACGCTCTCACCCGAGTCGCGGATGCGACCGAGCATCTGCAGCACCGCTTCGTTGGCACCGCCGTGCAGCGGTCCGGAGAGCGCCTGGATGCCGGCGGAGATCGACGCGAACTGGTTGGCACCGGTGGAGCCGACGAGCCGCACGGTCGAGGTCGACGCGTTCTGCTCGTGGTCGGCGTGCAGCATGAGCAAAAGGTCGAGAGCCTTCGTCATGACGGGGTTGACCTGGTAGATCTCGCTCAGCACCCCGAAGTTCAACTTGAGGAAGTTGTCGACGAAACCCAGGGAGTTGTCGGGGTAGAGGAACGCCTGCCCGATGCTCTTCTTGTGCGCGTAGGCGGCGATCACGGGGAGCTTGGCGAGCATGCGCACGGTGTTCAGCTCGACGTGCTCGGGGTTGTGCGGGTCGGACTCGGCCTCGTAGTACGTCGAGAGCGCGGCCGTGGCCGCCGACAGCACCGACATCGGGTGCGCGGTCGGGGGAAGCGAGGAGAAGAAGCGCTTGAGGTCCTCGTGCAGAAGGGTGTGGCGGCGGATGCGCTCGTCGAAAGCCGTGAGCTCGGATGCCGAGGGCAGCTCACCGTAGATCAGGAGCCAGGCGACCTCGAGGTAGGTGCTGTTCTTCGCGAGCTGCTCGATCGGGTAGCCGCGGTAGCGCAGGATGCCCTGGTCGCCGTCGATGAAGGTGATGTCCGACTTGGTCGACGCCGTGTTGACGAAACCGTAGTCGAGCGTCGTGTGACCGGTCTGCTTCGTCAGCGACGCGATGTCGATGCTCGGAACCCCGTCGGTGCCCCGGAGTACCGGGAATTCGGCGGTCCTGCCCCCAACCGAGAGGGTGGCCTTGTCGTGCTCGATACCCGCGTCGCTCACCGCGCCTCCTTGCGATTTCTGGTCGCCCTATGGTGTGAACCGTGGTTCCCGGCCGGAATCCGCGTGCGCGATCTCCGACACGGCACTCGACGGAGGGTGGCCCGATCGGAGTGCCACTACAGCCTAGTAGGGCCGCGGACGTACAGATGACATCGCCAAAGGATGCCCCCTCCCGATGGAGGGATCCCACTGCTCGCCGGGCTCAGTGCGCGAGACGCTCCGCGGCGGCGGCGATCCGCTCGTCGGTGGCGGTCAGCGAAAAGCGCACGTGCTCGGGGAAATGCTCACCGTAGAAGTGCCCCGGACCGACCAGGATGCCGAGGTCCGCGAGGCGTGCCACGCTCTCCCACGCGTCTCGACCCTCGGTGGCCCAGAGGTACAGACCGCCTTCGCTGCGATCGACGCGGAACCCCGCGGCCTCGACCGCGGGTTTGAGCACGGCGCGGCGACGGGCGTAGCGCTCGCGCTGCTCGGCGACGTGCGCGTCATCGCCCAGCGCGACCGTCATCGCCCGCTGCACCGGGGCGGGCGGCATGAGTCCGAGGTGCTTGCGACCGGTCAGCAGACGGGCCACGAGCGTCGGATCGCCGGCAAGGAAGGCCGCCCGGTATCCCGCGAGGTTCGACTGCTTGCTGAGCGAGTAGACGGAGAGCACGCCGGTCGGATCGTCGCCGATGACCGCGGGATCGAGCACGCTCGGGACGCCGTCGGTGTCCCACGGCGCCTCCCACCCGAGTTCGGCATAGCACTCGTCGGATGCCAGGACGGCACCGAGTTCGCGCGCCCGGGTCACGGCATCCGCGAGTTCGTCCGTCGACAGGACGCGCCCGTCGGGGTTTCCCGGCGAATTGATCCAGACCAGACGGGTGTTCTCGGGCCACTCGGTCGGATCGTCGGATGCCACGGGCTCAGCGCCCACGAGACGGGCGCCGACCTCGTACGTCGGGTAGGCCGCCCGAGGGTGGACGACGGCGTCACCGGCGCCGACCCCCAGGAGCAGGGGCAGGAGGGCGACGAGTTCCTTCGACCCCACCGTGGGCAGGACGTGGGCCGGCGTGAGCCCCGGAACACCGCGGCGGCGGGCGTACCAGTCGACGATCGCCTCGCGCAGCGCCGGTGTGCCCATGGTCTGCGGGTACGCGTGGGCGTCCGTCGCCGCGGCGAGGGCCTCCGCGATCACCGCGGGCGTGGGATCGACGGGCGAGCCGATCGACAGATCGACGATCCCCGCGGGGTGGCGGCGGGCACGCTCGGCGTACGGCGCGACCGCGTCCCAGGGGTAGTCGGCGAGGTCGGCGACGCCCACGGGTCAGTGGCTCTGCGGGGGAAGCGCGGAGATGACGGGATGATCCTTCGCGATCACACCGACCTTCGCGGCACCGCCGGGCGAGCCGATGTCATCGAAGAACTCGACGTTGGCCTTGTAGTAGTCGGACCACTCTTCGGGGAGGTCGTCCTCGTAGTAGATGGCCTCGACGGGGCACACCGGCTCGCACGCACCGCAGTCGACGCACTCGTCGGGGTGGATGTAGAGCGAGCGCTCACCCTCGTAGATGCAGTCGACGGGGCATTCGTCGATGCACGCGCGATCCTTGACATCGACACACGGGAGGGCGATCACGTAAGTCACTCCGTCAGTCTACGCGTGACAGGGGCCCCACCCGGGCCGCGCGCCGGTGTCCTAGGATCCGTCGACGGTCTCGGGCTGCAGCGCGGACAGGTCGGGCCAGAAGGCGACCACGGCGAGGAGAACGGGTCCGACGAAGGTCCACGTGAGCGCGATCCACTCGGTGTCCGGCGTGGCGGCAGCGACGATCGCCGAACCGCCGGGACCGACCTGCGAGAAGAGGAAGGTCGCCGCGATGACCCCGAGACCGCCCGCGATGGCGTTGACGCGGTCCTGCGTCAGGGTCCGCAGCGCGACGAGGAGCGCGGCGCACCCGACCGTGGCGAGGATCAGGCCGAGCGGTACCACTCCAAGCCGGTAGGCGTGCCCCACCGTGGCGGCCGTCCCGTAGAACGCGCCGACCAGGAAGGCGACGACCCAGCCGATGACGCGAACGATCCCTGAACCCACCCGGTCAGTCTAGGCGCGAGGTCATGTGGCCCAGCCGAGGGCCCGCAGGAGGGCGGCGGTGACCGCCGCAGCGGCGACGACGACCAGGAAGGGGGTCCGAAGCCACAGCAGCACCGCGGCCACGGCGACCGCCGGAAGCCGCGCGTCGACGACGATCGCCGGCCCGTCGGCCAGCGCTTGCACGACGACCAGGGCCGAGAGCAGGGCGACGGTCAGCAGGTCGGCGATCCGCGCCGGCCGTGGCGCGTCGAGCCATCCCTGCGGCAGCAGATACCCCACCGCCTTCAGCCCGAGGCAGAGGACGGACGCCGCGATCACAGCGGTCCACAGTGTCATGGCATCCCCTTGTCATCGCCGTCGGCCGACGCAGTCGGGCGCGGGTCGAACCATCCGAGCGCCACGGCGACGCCTGCCGCGGCGATCACGGGGATGCCCGGCATCACCCACGGCGTGAGCAGCGCGGCGACGACGGCCGCCCCGATCGCCACGGCGAACGGCTGACGTCCACGCAGCCGCGGCCACAGGAGGGCGAGGAAGGCCGCCGCCGCCGCGGCGTCCAGCCCCCAGGCCCGCGGGTCGCCCAGGACGTCCCCGAGCAAGGCGCCCGCCAGCGTCGTCACGTTCCAGCCGATCCAGATGGCCACGCCGGTCACCCAGAAACCCACGCGCCGGGCCGCGGGAGTCGATTGCGCCAGCGACACGGCGACCGACTCGTCGATCGTGAACGGCGTCGCCAGCGCGCGCCGCCCGAGGCCCGGTCCGACCACGGGCGACATCCGCATCGCGTACGCCGCGTTGCGCACGCCCAACAGACCCGCCGAGGCGATGGCCGCCGGGGCCGCCGTAAGTCCCCCGGCCGCGATCACGCCGACGAAGGCGAACTGGGATCCCCCGGTGAACATCACGAGGCTGAGCACGCAGGTCTGCCAGACGTCGAGACCGGATGCCACGGACAGCGCCCCGAAGGAGATGCCGTAGGCGCTCGTGGCCAGGGCGACGGCGAGGCCCTGACGACCGGCCGGCGTCATGACCGTTCGCTGCAGTGAACGCATGATCAGATTCTCGAACGCCTCGTGATGTTCGTCAAGTTGAACGATCGGCGAGGATAATGAACGCATGAGCGACCTCGGTGACCGCATCGCGACGACCCTTCGGCGCGAGCGCGAGCGACGCGACCTCAGCGTGTCCGAACTCGCGCGGCGCGCCGGTGTCGCGAAGGCCACGGTGTCGCAGCTCGAGAACGGCGGCGGCAACCCCAGCGTCGAGACCCTCTGGGCTCTGGCCACGGCACTCGACGTACCCTTCGCGGTCCTCGTCGACGAGGGCATCCGCTCCCCCACGCTGATCCGGGCGGGCGAAGGCACCGCGGCGGTCCCCGCGACAGCGGCCGACTACGTGGCGGTCCTGCTCTCCGCGAGTCCGCCCCACGCCCGCCGCGACATCTATTTCCTCACCGCAGAGCCCGGCAGCATCCGGGCTTCCGACCCCCACTCGCGCGGCACCGTCGAGCACGTCGTTCTCGTGAGCGGCCGTGGCCGCATCGGCCCCGCCGACGCCCCCTTCGACCTCGATCCCGGCGACTACCTCTCGTACCCCGGCGACGCGCCGCACGTCTTCGAGGCGCTGGTCCCCGCAACGAGCGCGGTACTGGTGTCCGAGTCGCGCTGACCCCATCGGTGGCGCGAACACGGCATCCACTGTCCAAGACACGCCGCTCGCGGCACGGGCCCAGCGGCGCGTCTTGGACACGCGATGCGGATGCCACGGACCCGCGGACGGAAGCGGCCCCGCACAGCGCAAGCTGTGCGGGGCCGACGGGAACGCGGACGCTCAGGCGTTGGCATCCTGACGCTTGGCGCGCGAGGCTGCGCGGCCTCGCTCGGTCGCGTCGAGCACGACCTTGCGGATGCGGACCTTCTCGGGCGTGACCTCGACGCATTCGTCGTCGCGGGCGAACTCGAGCGACTCCTCCAGCGTGAGCAGACGCGGCGGCGTCATCGACTCGAAGGAGTCCGACGTCGACGAACGCATGTTCGTGAGCTTCTTCTCCTTGGTGATGTTGACGTCCATGTCGTCGGCGCGCGAGTTCTCGCCGATGACCATGCCCTCGTAGACCTCTTCGGTCGGCTGCACGAAGAAGCTCATGCGCTCCTGCAGAGCGATCATCGCGAAGGGGGTGACGACGCCCATGCGGTCGGCGACGATCGAGCCGTTCTGGCGCGTCGTGATGGAACCCGCCCAGTCGTCGTAGCCGTGCGAGATGGCATTGGCGATGCCGGTGCCGCGCGTGATCGTGAGGAACTCGCTGCGGAAGCCGATGAGACCGCGCGAGGGGACGACGAACTCCATGCGCACCCAGCCGGTGCCGTGGTTCGTCATGTTGTCCATGCGGCCCTTGCGCGCCGCCATCAGCTGCGTGATAGCGCCGAGGTGCTCTTCCGGTGCGTCGATGGTCAGGTGCTCGAAGGGCTCCTTCAGCTTGCCGTCGTCGCCGCGCTTGGTCACGACCTGGGGCTTGCCGACGGTGAGCTCGAAGCCCTCGCGACGCATGTTCTCGACGAGGATCGCGAGCGCGAGCTCGCCGCGACCCTGGACCTCCCACGCATCCGGACGACCGATGTCGACGACCTTGAGCGAGACGTTGCCGATGAGCTCGCGGTCGAGGCGGTCCTTGACCATGCGGGCAGTGAGCTTGTGGCCCTTCACCTTGCCCATGAGGGGCGAGGTGTTGGTGCCGATGGTCATCGAGATCGCGGGATCGTCGACCGTGATGGCCGGGAGTGGCCGGACGTCCTCGGGGTCGGCGATGGTCTCGCCGATCGTGATGTCGGGGAAGCCGGCGATCGCGACGATGTCACCGGGGCCGGCGTCGTCGGCGGGGTACCGCTCGAGCGCGCGGGTCTTCAGCAGCTCGGTGATGCGGGCGTTGCTGGTCGTGCCGTCGGCGCGGACCCAGGCGACCGTCTGGCCCTTCTTCAGCGTCCCGTTGAACACGCGGAGCAGCGCGAGGCGCCCGAGGAACGGGCTCGAGTCGAGGTTCGTCACCCAGGCCTGTAGCGGGGCCTCGTCGTCGTACGACGGGGCGGGGACGTGCTCGAGGATCGCGCCGAAGAGGGGCTCGAGGTCGTCGTTGTCGGGAAGAGCGCCGTTGTCGGGGCGGTTCAGCGACGCGGCTCCGGCGCGACCCGAGGCGTACACGACGGGCACGTCCAGCAGGGCATCGACATCGAGGTCGGGCACGTCGTCGACGAGGTCGGATGCCAGGCCCAGGAGCAGGTCGTGCGCCTCTTCCTCGACCTCGGCGATGCGGGCGTCCGGACGGTCGGTCTTGTTGACCAGCAGGATGACGGGAAGCTTCGCCTCGAGCGCCTTGCGCAGCACGAAGCGCGTCTGCGGCAGCGGACCCTCGGACGCGTCGACCAGCAGGACCACGCCGTCGACCATCGACAGACCGCGCTCGACCTCGCCGCCGAAGTCGGCGTGGCCCGGGGTGTCAATGACGTTGATCGTCACGGGGGTGTCGCTGTGAACGCCGTTGTACGTGATCGCCGTGTTCTTGGCGAGGATCGTGATGCCCTTCTCACGCTCCAGGTCGTTGGAGTCCATCGCGCGCTCCTCGACGTGCGCGTGGTCGCCGAACGAGCCGGTCTGGCGCAGCATGGCGTCGACGAGGGTCGTCTTGCCGTGGTCGACGTGCGCGACGATCGCGACGTTACGGAGGTCAGGACGAAGGGCGTGCGCCATGGAGGGTCTCCAGGAAAATTCGGGGTGGCGCCCGGAATCGGGCCAGCCCAGTCTACCGGGCGCCCGCGCCGGCGCCCGCAGGGACGCGAAAGGGGCGGCATCCGCTCAGGAAACCGCCCCCTCCGTCCAGCCGGTCAGGAGGCCGGCGTGTCCTTCAACAGCTCGTGGCGCAGCTCGCGACGCGCCGCCTGGACCTCGACGTCGGGCACCGGAATGGCGGCGATCAGCCGCTGCGTGTACGGCTCCTTCGGCGAGCGCAGGATCTGGTCGCGCGTGCCCTGCTCGGCGATCTTGCCGCGGTTGAGCACCACGATGCGGTGGGCCATGGCATCCACCACGGCGAGGTCGTGGCTGATGAACAGGCACGCGAAGCGGTGCTCCTGCTGCAGTTCGCTGAGCAGCTCGAGCACACGCGCCTGCACGGATACGTCCAGCGCGCTCGTCGGCTCGTCGGCGACGAGCAGACGCGGCTGCAGAGACAGCGCACGGGCGATGCCGACGCGCTGCTTCTGCCCGCCCGACAGCTCGTGCGGGTAGCGGTTGCGGTAGCTGCGCGGCAGACGCACCTCGTCGAGCAGCTTCTCGACCCGTGCGTCCAGCTCGGCCCCCTTGGCCTCGCCCGCCAGCAGGAGCGGCTCCCCGATCGATTCGCCGATCGGCAGACGCGGGTTCAACGAGGACGAGGGGTCCTGGAACACGATGCCGACGCGACGACGCAGCGACTTGATGAGCTTGCGCGACCCGCTGGAGATGTCGACACCGTCGACCACGAGACGACCGTCGGCGATGGGCTGAAGGCCGATCGCCGCGCGACCGATCGTCGACTTGCCCGAACCCGACTCGCCCACGAGTCCGACGATCTCGCCCTCGGCGATGCCGAGCGTGATGTCGTCGACGGCACGGAAAGCGGCCACGCGCCCCTTCTTGCCGTACTCGATCGACACGTTCTCGAGCGAGAGCACGGGGTGAGCGATCTCGGGCGCCGCAGCCGCGAGCCGGAGCGTCTCGGTGCGCGCGGGGCCGCTCGCGACGGCGGCGGCCAGCGATTCGACGACGTCGACGGCGGCCTCTCCCTCGCCCGCCCCGCCGAGACGGGGAACGGATGCCAGCAGCTCCCGGGTGTACGGATCCTGGGGGTCGCCGAGCACCTGGGCCGCCGCGCCCTGCTCCACGATCGCACCCGACTTCATCACGACGATCCAGTCGGCGAGGTCGGCCACGACACCCATGTCGTGGGTGATGAGGAGCACCGCCGAGTCCAGCCGGTCGCGCAGATCCCGGATGAGGTCGAGGATCTCGGCCTGCACCGTGACGTCGAGAGCGGTGGTCGGCTCGTCGGCGATGAGCAGGGCCGGCTCGAGACTGATCGACTGCGCGATCATCGCGCGCTGACGCTGACCACCGGAGAGCTGGTGCGGGTACGACGCGAACGCCTTCGCCGGGTCGGGCAGACCGACCATGTCGAGCAGCTCCAGCGCGCGACCCTTCGCCTCGGACGGCGCCATCGTCGTGTGCGCCCGCAGCGCCTCGATGATCTGCGAACCCACCGTCAGCACGGGGTTGAGCGCGGTCATCGGCTCCTGGAAGATCGCGGCGACCTCGGGACCGCGCAGCGCACGCATCTGCGGCGCGGTGAGCGTCGTCACCTCGCGACCGTTGACCTTGATGCTGCCCTTCACGCGGCTGTTGCGCGGGAGCAGGTCGAGCACGGCCATGGAGCTGACGCTCTTGCCCGAACCCGACTCACCCACGACCGCGACGACCTGGCCGCGCGCGATCGAATACGTGAGGTTCTTCGCCGCGGGAACCCACACGTCGTCCACCGCGAAGTCGACGCTGACGTCGGTCATCTCGAGCGCGGGGATGCCCGCCTTCTCGGTCGTGCTCATGAGGCTGTCCTCTCCGTCCCGGCCGGCGGGAGTGAGTGATCGGGGAATGAAAGAATCTGGGGATGCCACGCCTCACGTTCCGTTCGACGTTCACCCGCATCCTGTGCGGCATCGCGTGGGCCATCATCGCGGCCGTGGCGATCGGCCTGCTCGTGTCGCCGGGCGTGAACGCGGCTCCCGCGCTGGTCATCGTCGGCGCGCTCGGTGCCGCGGCGCTGGTCGCCGGCATCCTGTGGTCGCCCTCGATCTCCGTCGATGACGAGGGTGTCCAGGTCGACAACATCGCGCTGCGTTACCGCGTGCCGTGGGCTGCGCTGATCCACGTCGACACCCGGTACTCGCTGCAACTGCACACGCCCGGTCGACGCATCGGCGTGACCGCCGCGCCCGCTCCCGGAGCGACCGGTTCGCTGCGCGCCGCGCGTGCCCACCGCCGCAGCGAGGGCCCCACGACGCCGGGTACCCGTCCCGGCGAATTGCCGAACACCGACTCGGGCCGTGCAGCGGCTCTCGTCCGCGATCGCTGGCACGCTCTGCGTGACGCCGGCCGCGTCGAGGCCGGCGTCGCAGAGACGGTGCCCGTTCACGTCAGCGCCCGCATCGACAACCTGCTGCTGCTGACCGCGGGAGCGGCCGGCGTCGTGCTGGCGATCGTCCTGGGCTGACGCTCGAAGGAGGCCGGGCATCATGACGAGGGCGTCTCCGGGTGCACGCGCGCCTGGGTGCTCGCGGGGGCGGTCGTCGAGGAAGCGGACTGCTCCTTCGTGCGACGCAGCGAGAAGCGCTTCTGACGCGGGTCGAACGCGTCGCGCAGACCGTCGCCGACGAAGTTCACGAGCACCGCGAGCAGCACGATGAACACGGCGGGCCACCAGAACAGCCACGGGCGGGTCTGGAACGCGGACTGGTTGTCCGAGATGATGAGGCCGAGCGACACGTCCGGCGGGCGGACGCCGAGCTGCAGGTAGCTCAGCGCCGTCTCGAGCAGGATCGCCGACGCCGCGAGCAGGGTCGCGGCGACGATGACCACGCCGATGGCGTTGGGCAGGATGTGCTTGAAGATGATGCGGGCATCGCTCGCCCCGGCCACGCGGGCGGCCTCGACGAACTCCCGCTCGCGCAGCGACAGGAACTCCGCCCGCACCAGACGGGCGATCGTGGTCCACGAGATCATCGCGAGGAAGAACGCCAGCGGCACGACACCGAGACCACCGGTCGCGCGACCGACGACGGCACCGATGACGATGATCGGAATCACGATGAAGACGTCGGTGATGCGCATGAGCACCGAGTCGACCCAGCCGCGGTAGTACCCGGCCAGCGCGCCGATGACGGTGCCGACGGCGGTTCCGACGACGCTGATGACGAGCATCACGAGGATCGAGTTCTGGATGCCGCGCATCGTCATCGCGAAGTAATCGATGCCGATGCGGTCCTGGCCGAACGGGTGCTCGCCGAAGGAGAACGGCCACAGCGAGAGCGTCGGCGCCCCGCCGTCGTTCTGGGGGTTGAGCGCGGTGTAGTTGTACTTCCACCATCCCGGGATGGGCCCGAGGCCGATCGCCGAGATCGAGAAGATCGCCAGCAGGATGAAGAGGATGCCGGAGACGACGGCGACCTTGTTCGAGAGGAAGCGTCGAAGGATCAACCGCCCCTGGCTGACGCCGACGGTGTGCTGCTCGTCGGACGGCGGCGGCGCGTCGACGTTCGCGGGCTCGGGGAGCATCTGGGTCATCGGAGGACCTCCGGGATTCGGACGACGGCGATCATGCGACCACTCGCACGCGGGGGTCGAGCGCCGCGTAGGCGAGATCGGCCAGGAAGTTGAAGACGATCGCGGTGACCGCGATGACGAGGAAGTACCCCATGACGGGGTTCACATCCACGCGTCGGATGGATGCCACGAAGAGCTGACCCATGCCGGGGATGGCGAACACCTGCTCGGTGATCACCGCGCCGCCGAGCAGCGCGCCCACGTCGGTCGCGATCAACGTCACGATGGGGATCAGCATGTTGCGCAGACCGTGGCGCAGGATCACGGTCCGCTCCGGCAGGCCCTTGGCCCGGGCCGTGCGGATGTAGTCCTGGTTCATCACCTCGAGCATTCCGGCGCGTGCATAGCGCGTGTAGCCGGCGAACGAGATCAGCAGCAGGGAGATCGTCGGCAGCAGCAGGTGCGTGAACGTGTCGATCCCGCTGATCCACATGTCCCCGCTGAACCCGGGCGTGCTGGCCCCGACCGTCGCGATCGGACGGCCGTTGATCCGGGGGTTGTCGACGTACTGGGGCCACGACTGCATGTAGCGGTCGAGGACCACGAGCGCCCCCGAGAGGAAGGCGACGATCGCACCGATCCGGGCGACCATGCCCCGGTCGGGCGCTCCCAGGACGTACCCGGAGATGAGGCCCACGGCCACCGCGACGACGCCCAGGATGATGATCGTGGCGAACGTCGAGATGTCGAACAGCCCCTGCAGGGCGAAGTAGCAGACGTAGGCGATGGCACCGTTCAGAGCCGCGACGATCAACGCGCGTCGGTTCTGGAGGCCGGCGATGAGGGCTGTGGTGATGACCACGATGCCCGCGATCAACAGCAGCAGGCCCACGGGACCGAGTCCGGGGTTGCGGAACCAGTCGGTGACGTCGAAGTACACCAGCAGAGCCGCGGTCGCCAGACCCGAGACGCCTGCGACGATGAGGCGGCGGCGCGCGTCCCCCGCGATCATCGCCTGCCAGATGACGGCGCTGACCACCGTGAGCACCGCGATCACCCACACCGGGATCGCCGTGGCCGACTCGAGGAAGCTGTTGAAGCCGAGGGCCATGAACTCCTTGAGGAGCACGGCGACCAGGAACGACGGGAGCGAGAACAGGAAGAAGCTCAGCAGCGTGATGCCGAAGTCGAACCCGCTGTACTGGCGGAGGGCCGACACCACACCGACGACGATGCCCAGGACGATGGCCAGCACGAACGACGCCGTCACGAGCTGCAGGGTCGACCCGACCGCGGTGGGGAGGATGTCGAGCACGGCGGCGTTCGAGATGGTGAGACCGAGGTCGCACGTGCCGGCGAACGGAATGAGGCAACCGGCCGCGCCGCCGAGCCACAGGAAATAACGCAGGGGAACCGGGACGTTCAGGTCGAGGGCCGCGACGCGCGCGGCGATGAGCTGATCACGGTTGACGGCGG
This sequence comes from Microbacterium enclense, assembly GCF_004022425.1. Classification (GTDB taxonomy): domain Bacteria; phylum Actinomycetota; class Actinomycetes; order Actinomycetales; family Microbacteriaceae; genus Microbacterium; species Microbacterium enclense_A. The sequence goes on from NZ_RBZY01000020.1 coordinate 38,280, forward strand.
AGCTGTCTCGCAGATCCTGCAGCGGGTCACCGGCGTTGGCAGCCAGGACGTACATAATGAACGACGCTGCGAGCAGGACCAGGATCGAGACGGCGATGCGCCTGAGGATGAATCCGACCATCGCGGGAGGACTTCTTTCGATCGGGTAACGGACGCCTGTGGGCGCCCAGGAAAGGATAGTCGCGTGTGCTGGGGGTGGTCGCACACGCGCGCAGACGACGTGAGGCGCCGGAGCCGAGCGACTCCGGCGCCTCACGCGGGATCAACGGGTCATCAACCCGCCAGCGTCCACTCCTGCGCGTTCCACACGATGCCCGTCTGGCCGCCGAAGTAGTCGACGCCCTGGATGGAACCGTTGTCAGCGAAGAGACCGGGCGACTGGAACAGCGGCAGACCGTAGAAGTCCTGCGCCGTCGCGGTGTCGATCTGCACCTTGATGTCGGCCAGTGCGTCGGCGTCCACCGTCACCTGGCTCTCGTCGACCAGCGTGTCGACGGTGCTGTTGCTGTAGTTGTTGTAGTTACCGCCGCCACCGCTCTTGAAGATCTGGGGAAGAGCAGCGTTACCGGCACCCGGCGACACCCATCCGAAGATCGAGGCGTCGTAGCTGCCGCTACCCAGGAGCGAGCTCCAGTCGGGCGAACCGGCGTCTTCAATGGTGAAGCCCGCCTGCTGCGCCGACTGCTGAATGGCACGGAAGCTGTCGACACGGTTGGGGTTGTTGGTGTTGTACAGGATGCGAACCGTCGGGGTCGCACCGTTCAGCAGCGCACGCGCACCCTCGATGTCGGGCTCGGTGAACTGGTCGTAACCGCTCGCCGCCACGGCGGTGGTGTACTGGTCGCCGTCCGTGGGCAGGAAGATCTGCGAGTTCAGGACCTCGGCATCCGGGTTGACCGGCGTGACGATCGACTCGAGGATCTGCTGGCGCGGGATCGTCTTCAGGAACGCCTCGCGGACGTTGGCGTCGGCGAACACGCCGCCGAACGTCAGGTCGACGTGGTCGTACGCGAGCTGGTTGCCCGCGTGGACCGTTGCGTTGGCGTTCTCGAGCGCCGTCAGCGTGTCGGCGGAGGGCTGCGGCTGGATGGCCTGCACCTCGCCGTTCTGGAGGGCGGTCACCTGCGCGTTGGCGTCACCGATGAAGCGGATGATGAGCTGGTCGTACGCCGGCGACATCTCGCCCTTGTAGTTCTCGTTCTTGCCGAGCGTGATGCTCTGCTCGGGCACGAAGTCGGTCACGATGAAGGGGCCGCTCGCAACGAGCAGGCTCTCGTCGGTCGGCATTGCCGTGACGTCGTAGCCGGTGTTCCAGAAGTCGGCCGCGGCCTTCAGCGTCTCGTTCGCCGGAACCGGAGCCGCGGGGTTTCCCTCGGGGAGCGTCTTGAGCAGTTCGACGAACTCCTCTTCGGAGACGCCGGCCTTCTCGGCGAGCACGTGCGCGGGCTTGCCGATGGGGTTGACCAGCTCGTAGTCCACGAAGGGCTGCGAGTAGACCAGGGTCATCGACATGTTGTCGTCGCCGATCTCGGGGAACGCGGTGGTGTCCAGGCCCGCGGTGCTGCCGGCGAGGGAGAAGTACTGCGTTCCGCCGTTGGTGACCTCGCCCGTGGCGGGGTCGAGCTCGGCGTCGTCGAAGTAGCCCGAGTTGATGGCCCAGTTCACGAGCATGTCATCGGCGTTGATGGGCTCGCCGTCCGACCACGTCAGACCCTCGTTGATGGTGTACTTCACCGTCAGCGGGTCCTCGGAGACCGTCTCGTACGTTCCGAAGTCGGTGTTGTTCAGGACACTGAAGTCCTTGTCGAGGCGCTGGAAGCCACCGAGACCGAGTCCGCCGCTCACACCGGTGAGGTAGCCCACCATGCCGTTGGTGTCGAGGTTCGCTTCGGGGGTGTCGCCGTTGAACGAGGTGAACGCGTTCGTCGTGGCGATCGTGATCGTGCCCCCCTCGGACGACCCGCTGTCGGGCGTCGACGTGGTGGTGCAGCCGGCGAGCGCGAGGGCCGCGATCGCGACACCTGCTCCCGCCGACAGGGCGCGTGCGCGCCGAGTCTTTTCAGACACTTTGCCTCCTGTGCAAGGTTTGACGGGCACCCCACACCGTCGGGACAGCGGGGGGCCGTGGTTACGGAAACGATAGGTAAACGGTCTGCGTTGGTCAAAACTCCTGGCGAAACCGTTACATACCTTTAATTCGAACCCGGCCGTATGTGGCAATCTGACAAGATGCCGCCCATGCCAGGCCTCCAGGATCCCGGAATCGAACAAGACGCCTTCCGACGTCGGCGGCTTCCCTGGGAGATCGTCCTGGTGCTCCTCGTCAGCGTCGGACAGTCCGCGATCTACTCGGTGGTGGCGTTCGTTCGGGCAGCGACACGAGCCCCGATCTCCCAGCAGCAGACTCAGCTGAACCCGTCGCGCAGCGATGAACCCGTGTGGGATGCCATCTACCAATTCCTCGGCATCTTCTTCTCCCTCACGCTCGTCGCCCTCGCCGTGTATCTCCTCTGGGAACCGACCGACAACGCCCTGCGACGCATCGGCCTCGACTTCCGCCGCTTCGGCTCCGACGTCGCCCGTGGGTTGGCGCTCGTCGCGCTCATCGGCATCCCGGGGATCGGTGTGTACGCGGTGGGCCGACTCCTCGGTCAGAGCATCACGGTGGTGCCCGCGCCGCTCGATTCGTCGTGGTGGGTGATCGCTCTGCTCGTCCTCGCGGCCCTCCGCGCGGGCCTCACCGAGGAGGTGATCTTCCTCGGGTACCTCTTCGACCGCCTGCGCCGGCTGGGCTGGTCGTGGACGGGCATCATCGTCGCGACAGCGCTTCTCCGCGGGAGCTACCACCTTTACCAGGGATGGCCGTCCGCGCTCGGCAACGTCGTGATGGGTCTCGTCTTCGGCTGGTGCTACCGACGCTGGGGTCGGGTCATGCCGCTGGTCATCGCCCACACGGTCATCGATGTCATCGCGTTCGTCGGCTACCCGCTCGCGGCCGCCTGGTGGCCCGGGGTGTTCGCTCCCCCGGCGCCTTCTCCCAGTCCCAGCCCGACGGCCTGATCGTCACGGGGCGGGGCGTCCGCGACGGGCGTCAGGACGCCGGCGGCGTCCAGGTCCAGAACGCGGGCGGAACGCCGTCCGGCTCCGAGGTGTAGGTCACTCCCCCGACGCCGTTCGCGACGGCCACCGCGCCCGTGCGCTCGAGCAGCGGAATACCCGCGTACGCCGCGAACAGGGCACGGTCGATCTCTCTAGCACCCGCGAGCACATCGACGGGATCGGTGTCGCGCGTCATCTCGGCGAAGGTCTCTTCGGCATCGGCGGTCGTCACGCCCTCGGCAAGGCGGTCGCGCGCCGACCGGTAGAGGCTCTCGTCCTCGCCGATCCACGCGAGGGTGGCATCCGGGATCTCGTTCTCGGCCGCCGCGCGGACGGCGATGCCCGCTTCGGCACCCATGGTCACCATCTGAGCGAAGACGGATGCCGAGACGGGATCGGCGGGATCGTGCGCGACGCGGAGCACCGCGGGACGGTCGTCGAGGGCGGCCCTCGCCGCGCCGACGTCGCTGCCGGTTCCGGGGGCACCGTTCCCGGACGTGAGCTCTTGGTACGTGGACCCGGTCGCGGGCGAGGAGAGGAACGACTGGAGCGGACGAGCGTCGGGGCGGACCTCGCCGACGGCTTCCTCGACGATCGCCCCGCGATCGAGCGCGAGGCTGACCGCGCGGCGGAGCTCGTCCGACGTCGTGTCCGCGAACCGCACCTGCATCGTCTGCGCCGTGGGCCCGGTGGTCACCGTGACACCGGCGTCGGCGAGGGTCTTCAGTTCCTCGGCATCCGGGTCACCGATGTTGGCGACGTCGACCTCGCCCGCCGCGACGGCCGCCACCTGGGCAGCTCGGTCGGGGAAGAAGCGGATCGTCATGCTCTCCAACGCCGGGTAGTGCCCGCCCTGGTAGTTGTCGCGTCGAGCGAGCGAGATCGCGCTCCCCGTCGCCTCGGCGACGGTCCACGGCCCGGAGACCACCGCCGCGGAGACGTCGAACGTGCCGTCGACGGAGGCGTCGAAACCGGTGTTCCACGCGGCCGCGGCCGCGGCGAGCACGGGATTCGGCTCGACCGGCGCGGTCGGGTCGCCCGCCGGCGTGGTGAGGATGGCGGTCATCAGATCCTTGACCGTGACCCCGGCCTTCGCGGCGACGACGTGCACGGGGCGGTCGAGCAACCACTGCCGGTTCCAGTCGGCGAAGGGCTCGTCGTACGTGAGCGTCAGCGTGTCGGCGGTGCGGTCCATCGTGGGGCGCGACGTCCGCGCGTTGGGGTCGGGCGGCGTCGCCGACTCGAAGTAGCGCGTACCGGCCACCACGGCGCCGGTCTCGTCGTAGGTGGCGTCGTCGAAGTAGTGCGACGACACCGCCCAGCCGAACATCAGATCATCGAGGGTGATGGGGGTGCCATCCGACCACACGCGATCGGCGAACAGTTCGTAGCTCACCGTGAGCGGGTCGCCCTCGATGCGCGTGATGCGCCCCAGACCGTTATTGGGAACGACCTGCAGGTCGCCGTCGAGCGAGCCGAGGCGCTCGTCCAGGAGGGCCGACACTGCACGGTTGGCGGCCGTCGCTCCGTGTGCGGTGGCGGAATTGAAACTCGTCGGCGTTCCGACCACGCCGAGCGTCAGCGTCGTGGGTGGCGGCGGTTCCTTCTCGGGCGCCGGCTCCGGAGCCGCACACCCCGCGAGTGCGACGGTCGCCGCCACGGTGAGCACGACCAGCCGGGTGAAGCGGCGTCGCGATGTCGTCGAGATCTGCTGGTACTGCCCGTGATGCACAGTCGCACGATACCCAATGCACCCTGTGGTTTCCCCGGGCCGTGCCGCTCGGAGCCGTGCGCGGCGCCCCTGCCGGATCGTGAGACCGCGAGACTGCATCGGCCCGACGACTCGTCTGCAGCCTGCAGTGCAGACGTCAGGCGGATGCAGTTTCGCGGACCACTCACGGACATCCCCACTGCATCGCGCAGCAGTCTCGTCAGGCGCCTGCAGTCTCGCGGTCGAGCCCACGCCCGGCTCTACGCGAACGCCTCCGGGGGCGGGCAGGAGCACACGAGGTTGCGGTCGCCGTAGGCCTGGTCGATGCGGCGGACCGGCGGCCAGTACTTCCCGCGCACGAGCGAGCGCTGCGGGTATACCGCCGTCTCGCGGGGGTACGCGTGCGGCCATTCGTTCGCGACGGCCGCCTCCGCGGTGTGCGGGGCGTTCACGAGCGGGTTGTCGTCGGCGGGCCACTCCCCCGCGGCGACCGCGAGGGCTTCGTTCTTGATCGCGATCATGGCATCCACGAATCGGTCGAGCTCCGCGAGGTCCTCGCTCTCGGTCGGCTCGACCATCAGGGTGCCGGCCACCGGGAACGACATGGTCGGGGCGTGGAAGCCGTAATCGATCAGGCGCTTGGCGACATCGTCGACGGTGATGCCCGTCTGCTCCCTGAGCGGGCGCAGGTCGAGGATGCACTCGTGCGCCACCAGGCCGCCCTCGCCGGCGTACAGCACCGGGTAGTGGTCTCGCAGGCGGACGGCGATGTAGTTGGCCGAGAGCACAGCGGCTGCGGTCGCCTGCCGGAGCCCCTCAGCGCCCATCATGCGGACGTACGCCCACGAGATCGGCAGGATGCCGGCCGAGCCGTACGGGGCCGCCGACACGGGCCCGCCGTCGAACACGCCGCCGGCGTGATCCGCGCGCTGTGAGAACGGGTGCGACGGGAGGAACGGCGCGAGGTGCGCCTTCGCCGCCACCGGACCGACGCCCGGCCCGCCCCCGCCGTGGGGGATCGCGAACGTCTTGTGGAGGTTAAGGTGCGACACGTCACCGCCGAGGTCGCCGAACCGCGCGAACCCGAGCAGCGCGTTGAGGTTGGCGCCGTCGACGTACACCTGCCCGCCGGCGTCGTGCACGGCCTGCGTGATCTCCAGCACGTCGTGCTCGTACACGCCGTGCGTCGAGGGGTACGTGATCATCAGCGCCGACAGGGCGTCGGCGTGCAGCGCGATCTTGGCGCGCAGATCGTCGAGGTCGACATTGCCGGCCTCGTCGCACGCCACGACGACGACCCGCATCCCGGCCAGGACCGCGGACGCCGCGTTGGTGCCGTGGGCGGAGGACGGGATGAGACACACGGTGCGCTCGGTGTCGCCGTTCGCGTGGTGGTAGCCGCGGATCGCGAGGAGCCCCGCGAGTTCGCCCTGGGATCCCGCGTTCGGCTGCAGCGAAACCGCGTCGTATCCGGTCACTTCGGCGAGCCAGCGCTCGAGCTGCTCGATCATCTCGAGGTAGCCGTGCACATCGGCCTCCGGCGCGAAGGGGTGCACGCGCGCGAACTCCGGCCACGACACCGCGGCCATCTCGGTCGCGGCGTTCAGCTTCATCGTGCAGGAGCCCAGCGGGATCATGCCCCGATCCAGCGCGTAGTCGCGGTCGGCGAGCGTCTTGAGATAGCGCATCATCGCCGTCTCGCTGCGGTGGGAGTGGAACACCGGGTGCGTGAGGTACGCGTCCTCGCGGTGCAGCCGCTCCGGCACCCCGCGCAGCGCCTCGCCCGCCGGGAGCTCCTCGGACGGGAGCCCGAAGGATGCCACGATCGCGGCGACATCGGCATCCGTCGTCGTCTCGTCGACCGAGACGCCCACCGTGGCGTCGTCGACCCACAGCAACTGATAGCCGCGGTCGCGGGCGCGGTCGACCACATCCTGGGCGCGTCCGGGCACGTGCACGCGCACGGTGTCGAAGAACGCGTCGGCGGCCAGGTGCAGGTCGTAGGACACCAGAGCGGATGCCAGGGCGTCGGCGGTCCGCGCGACCCGCGTCGCGATCGCGCGGAGCCCGTCGGGGCCGTGGTAGACGGCGTACATTGCCGCCATCACGGCCAGGAGCACCTGCGCGGTGCAGATGTTGGAGGTGGCCTTCTCGCGACGGATGTGCTGTTCGCGGGTCTGCAGGGACAGGCGGTAGGCGGGGTTGCCCACGGCATCCACCGACACGCCCACGAGACGGCCCGGCAGCTGACGTTCGAGACCCGTGCGCACGGCCATGTACCCGGCGTGCGGACCGCCGAAGCCGAGCGGCACGCCGAACCGCTGGGTCGTCCCCACGGCGACGTCGGCACCGAGGGTGCCGGGCGAACGCAGCAGCGTCAGGGCCAGCAGGTCGGCCGCGGCGACGACGAGGCCGCCGTGGCGGTGGACGGCCGAGGCGACGTCGGAGAAGTCCCACACCCGCCCGGTCGCGCCCGGGTACTGCACGAACGCGCCGAAGCTCTCGGGGATCTCACCGTCGTACGACGTCTCGACGAGTTCGATGCCGACGGCGGCCGCGCGATGCGCGAGCAGCGCCTTGGTCTGGGGCAGTGCGTCGGCGTCGACGAGGAAGACGTCGGTCTTGGCCTTGGACGCGCGGCGGGCGACGAGCATGCCCTCCACGACCGCGGTGGACTCGTCGAGCATCGACGCGTTGGCCGTCGCGAGACCTGTGAGGTCGGTGACCATGGTCTGGAAGTTGATGAGCGCTTCCAGGCGTCCCTGCGAGATCTCGGGCTGGTACGGCGTGTAGGCGGTGTACCAGGAGGGGTTCTCGAGGACGTTCCGCTGGATCACCGACGGCGTGAACGTGTCGTAGTACCCGAGGCCGATCATCGGGCGGGCGGAGCGGTTGGCGGAGGCGAGTTCGCGCAGTTCGGCGAGCGCTTCGGCCTCGGTCGCGGCCGGAGGCAGCTCGCTCGTCGCGCGGGGCCGGACATGGATGGATGCCGGGACGGCGGTCTCGACCAGCCGTTCGACGCTGGAGTATCCGACGACCTCGAGCATGCGGGCGCGGTCGTGGGCGCCGATGCCGATGTGGCGATCGGAGAAGGCGGCGGGCGCCGTGGCATCCGTCCGGGGGGCGGTGGTCACGCTCATGCGGTCAGGTCCTCGTACGCGGCACGGTCGAGCAGATCGCCGGGAAGGTCGCCGTCGAGGCGGATCTTCACGAGCCACCCGTCGCCGAAGGGGTCGGCGTTGACGAGCGAGGGGTCGTCGACGACGGCGTCGTTGACCTCGACGACGGTGCCGGTCAGGGGCGCGTACAGCTCGCCGACCGACTTGGTCGACTCGATCTCTCCGCACACGTCGCCCGCGGCGACGGCCGCGTCGGCGGCAGGGAGATCGACGAACACGACGTCGCCGAGCTTCTCGGCCGCGAAGTCGGTAATCCCCACGGTGGCGACGTCGCCGTCGACGGCGATCCACTCGTGCTCGGAGGTGTAGCGGAGTGCGGTCAGGTCGGTCATGCGGTCCTCCGGTAGAAGGGAAGGGCGGTGACGGTCGCGGGGATGCGTGTTCCGCGGACGTCGATGGTCAGGGTGGTGCCGGGTTCGGCCGCGGCCGGGGAGACGTAGGCCATCGCCACGGGGTGGCCGAGGGTGGGGCTGAGTGCGCCGCTGGTGATCTCACCCACGACGTCGTCGCCGTGGAGCACCGCGTAGCCGGCGCGTCCCGCGCGCTTGCCCTCCGACACCAGTCCAACGAGGACGGGCGCGTCGGCGGGCCCGGACGCGAGGCCGTCCTTGCCGACGAACGCGGGCTTGTCGGCGGCGACGACGCGGCCGAGACCGGCCTGCGCGGGGGTCACGTCGCGCGAGAGCTCGTGGCCGTAGAGCGGCATGCCGGCCTCGAGACGCAGGGTGTCCCTCGCCGCGAGGCCGCACGGGAGCACACCCGCGGAGGAGCCGGCATCCAGGAGGGCGTCCCACAGGTCGGTCGCACGGTTCACTGGCACGAGCAGCTCGTAGCCGTCCTCGCCGGTGTAGCCGGTGCGGGCGATGAAGAGGGAGTCGCCGTCGAACGTGCCCTCGGTGAAGGCGTAGTAGCCGAGCTCGTCGAGGGGCGTGCTGATGATGCTGACCGAGGGAACGGACTCGAGGATGCCACGGGCGTGCGGGCCCTGAAGGGCGACCAGGGCGACGTGGTCGGTGACGTCCTCGACGAGGGGTGCTCCGCCCCCGGACACCACGGCATGATCGCCGCCGGGAGGCGGCCCGTCGACGAAGGCCTGAGCAACCGACCAGGTGTCGCGCGCGCGGGCGAATGCCGCGGCGACCGCCTCACGATTGCCGGCGTTGGCGATGACGAGGTAGTACTGCTCGCCCGTGCGGTACACGATGACGTCGTCGACGATCCCCCCGGACTCGGCGAGCACCAGCGAGTACTTCGCCTTGCCGATCTTCATCGTCGAGACGCGGCCGGCGAGCGCGTAGTCCAGGAACTCGGCGGCCCGACCGTTGTGCACCCAGAACTCCGCCATGTGCGAGATGTCGAACAGACCCGCGGCCTCGCGCACCGCGCGATGCTCGGCGAGGTCGGACGAGTACCGCACGGGCATGTTCCAGCCGCCGAAGTCGGTGAACGAGGCGCCGAGGGCTTCGTGCCGATCGTGCAGCGGGGAGGAACGCGGTGGAGCGGGGGTGTCGGTCATGAGTTCTGCCGTTCGCGAGGACGGTCAGACGCCGGCCGGCGCCTGAGAACTCCCCCTCTGTCATGAACCTGAGAGTTTCGCCCGGGCGTCACCGTTCACGGAACGGGACGCGGGCTTTCACCGTCGGCGGACCCGGCCGGTTTCACCCGGGTCTCTTTCCAGAGTGGCCCGATCGACGCGGTACGCGTACCTGAGAGATTGGCGGGGAGGCTTGCTCCTTCGGTGCCCGGCTGCGTTCGCCGGAGCTCTCCCGCATCGATCATGGGGCCGGTGTGGACTTGTGGGCGCCAGCATATCGGAGGCGGCGGTCCGGCACAGCCGTCGACGCGTCAGCGCGTCGTGCAGCTCCCGGATGCCACCGGCGCGGACAGCGACCCGACCTCCGCCAGCACGGGTTCGAGCTCGGCGGGCGTCATCGCGTAGCCCACCTCGTCGTCGGTCTCGGACCGCGCGAACACCACGCCGGCGACCTCGCCCACGGGCGTCAGCAGCGGCCCGCCGGAGTTGCCGGGTCGGACGACGGCACCGAGCGCGTAGATCTCCCGCGGGGCGGACTGATCGCCGTAGATGTCGGGCACGGGCACCGTGCCCTCCGACAGCACCTGGGCGTTGCCCGAGGTGAACGGACCGCCGTAGGGGTAGCCCTGCACGACGGCGGCCGATCCGACCGCGAGCGCGGGTGCGATGGGGAGGGCGGTGGCATCCAATCCGTCGACGGCGATGACGGCGAGGTCGTCGATCGGGTCGAAGTAGACCACGCGCCCCTCCTTCGCCGGCTGCCCGGGCAGCTCGACCAGGGGCGCGTCGACACCGGCGACCACGTGGGCGTTGGTCACGACGCGATCGTCGGCGGCGACGAAGCCCGACCCGCTCGCGGTGATGCCGCACGCGTACGCCGTGCCCGTGATGCGGGCGACCGACTGCGCCGCCCGGGTGAGCGCGGGATCGTCGAGGGCGACCGGCGGGGCGCTGGAGACCGGGCCGATCTGGATGAGGTCGCCCAGGCGCGGGATGCCGTCGGCGAACACCGTTCCGCGCAACTCGGCGAGCGCGACGCGCACGGGTTCGGGAGTGAACCGGTCGATCGTGCGGACGACGTTCGACGATGCCAGCGCGGTCGACACGATCGGGATGCCGGCGGTGGTGAGCGTGCCCGCGAAGAACGATAGGGCGAGGGCTGCGGCGGCGAGGTTGACGGCACCGCCGAGGACCCGCTCGGGCACCCGCAGCTTGATGCGGTCCGCGCCGCGACGGAGGGTGTTGCCGACCGCGGTGCCGAGCGCCGCGCCGAGCAGGAGCAGGAGGACTCCCGCGGCGACGATGGCGGCCCCGCGCCACGTCGGATCGGTCACCCACTGCCCGACGTACGGGATGAGCCAGTAGGCGGCGATCCCGCCCAGGGCGAGGCCGGCGAAGAACCCGATCGTCGCGAGGAACCCCCGCGCGATGCCCACCATGAGCGCGAGCGCGAGAAGGACGATCAGCACGATGTCGACGAGCGGCATCCCCACCTCCAGGATCGATCGTCAGGCTACGCGGGACCGCTGGGAGAGTGCCGTTTTGCCCTTCGTGTCACGATGACACTAAGATCGGTGACGGAGATATGGTCACCATGACACGAACCCCCGAACCCGAGCCCCGCGACGCCGACGTGCGCGTGGCGGTGTCGACCGTCATCTTCAGCGTGCGCCGCGGCACCGGCGACGAGCCGATGCTGTCCCTGCCGCTCGTCCGGCGCACGCGCGATCCGTTCGACGGACGGTGGGCCCTCCCCGGCGGCTGGCTCGACCCGGCCGAGAGCCTCGAGGCCGCGGCATCCCGCACTCTCGAGGAGACCACGGGCCTCACACCGAGCTACCTCGAGCAGCTGTACGCCTTCGGTGCGGTCGACCGCTCCCCCACCCGCGTCGTCTCGATCGTCTATTGGGCGCTGCTGCGGTCCGACGAGGTCGACGCCCAGGTCGCCGCCCACGCGCGCCAGGGCGATGCCCCCGAGAACGTCGAGTGGTTCGACGCGGCCGCCCTGCCGACGCTCGCCTTCGATCACAACGACATCGTCGAGTACACGCTGTGGCGCCTGCGCAACAAGGTCGGCTACAGCCGCATCGCGCACGGTCTGCTCCCCGACGAGTTCACCCTCGCCGACCTGCGCGAGGTCACCGAGACGATCCTCGGTCGACGCCTCGACCCGGCGAACTTCCGTCGGCAGATCGACACCTCCGACACCCTCATCCCGACCGAGCGCTTCCGCACCGGAAGCCACCGACCCGCCCGCCTCTACCGCTACAACCGTGACGTGGAGCTCGCCGACCGCGGCCCGCTCACGTCCCGTCACTGATCGGACCGCCCATGACCACGACAACCCTCACCCTTCAGCCTCGCCCCGAGATCGACCCGTCCGTCGATCACGTCATCCAGGCCATCGTCTCCGGCGCGTCGACCGACGCGACCTGCACGACCGACCTCGCGGTGGGGCCCTGGGACTTCGACACGCGCCCGGGCTACGGTCCGGGGTCGTCGATGGGCGACGTCATCCCCACCGGCGCACCGCGGCAGGGCGAACTCCCCCGGGAGTATCGCGAGGCCTCCGACGACGAGCTCGACGCGCGCATCCGCGCGGCCAAGTCGACGCTCGGCGACCGCGTCGTCGTGCTCGGGCACTTCTACCAGCGCGAAGAGGTCGTGCGGCACGCGGATTACGTCGGCGACTCGTTCCAGCTCGCCAACGCTGCCAAGGCCCACCCCGAGGCCGAGGCCATCGTGTTCTGCGGGGTGCACTTCATGGCGGAGACCGCCGACCTGCTGTCGCGGCCCGAGCAATCGGTGATCCTGCCGAACCTCGCCGCCGGCTGCTCGATGGCCGACATGGCCAGCATCGACCAGGTCGAGGAGTGCTGGGAGCAGCTCGCCGACGTCCTCGGCGACCTCGAGACCCCGGATGCCGACGGCCTCCTGCCGGTGATCCCGGTCACGTACATGAACTCCAGCGCCGCCATCAAGGGCTTCGTCGGTCGTCACGGCGGGATCGTGTGCACCTCGTCGAACGCCCGGACCGTGCTGGAGTGGGCGTTCGCGCGCGGCCGCCGCGTGCTCTTCTTCCCCGACCAGCACCTGGGCCGGAACACCGCCAAGGCGATGGGCGTGCCGCTGGATCGGATGCCGATGTGGAATCCGCGTCAGCCGCTGGGCGGCTCCACCGCCGAGCAGCTCGAAGACAGCCGGGTCATCCTGTGGCACGGCTTCTGCTCCGTGCACCGCCGGTTCACCGTCGCGCAGATCGACAAGGCCCGCGCCGAGCACCCCGGTGTCCGCGTGATCGTGCACCCCGAATGCCCGATGGACGTCGTCGACGCCGCCGACGAGGCCGGATCCACCGACATCATCCGCAAGGCCATCGCCGCGGCCGACGAGCCGACGACGTTCGCGGTCGGGACCGAGATCAACCTCGTTCAGCGGCTCGCGGCGCAGTTCCCGCAGCACGAGATCTTCTGCCTCGACCCGGTCGTCTGCCCGTGCTCGACGATGTATCGCATCCACCCGGGCTACCTCGCGTGGGTACTGGAGTCCCTCGTCGCGGGCGAGGTCGTCAACCGCATCACGGTTCCCGCCGACGTCGCCGGACCCGCCACGGTCGCCCTGGAGCGCATGCTCGCGGCCAAGCCGAACGGCGCCGTGAAATGACCGACGTCATCGTGGTCGGCAGCGGCATCGCCGGTCTCACCGCGGCCCTGCACGCGGCGGAGAGGGGATGCCACGTCACCGTCGTGACCAAGGGCGCCCTAGCCGACACCAATACGCGCTGGGCGCAGGGCGGGATCGCCGCGGTCACCGCGACCGACGACACCGTCGCCTCGCACGTCGCCGACACGGTCACCGCCGGCGTGGGTCTGAACGATTCCGCCGCGGTGCAGACCCTCGTCTCCGAGGGGCCCGACCGCATCGCCGAACTCGTCCGCCGCGGCGTCGCGTTCGACCGCGCGGCCGACGGCGATTTCGCCCGAGGTCTCGAAGCGGCGCACGCGCGCCCACGGGTGCTGCACGCCGGAGGGGATGCCACGGGCGCCGCGATCCAGGCGGCGCTCGGTGCCGCGGTGCGTTCCGCCGGTATCGAGATGCGTGAGCACACCACGGTGCGCGACCTCATGGTCGCGGGCGGCCGCGTGGTCGGTGTCGAGGTCGAGACGGACGGCGTCCGCCGGCGCCTGACGGCAGACGCTGTGATCCTGGCCACCGGCGGCGCCGGCCAGCTCTACTCCCACACCACGAACCCGGTCTCGGCCACCGGCGACGGCATCGCCGCGGCCCTGCGCGCCGGGGCCGCCGTCGCCGACCTCGAGTTCGTGCAGTTCCACCCGACGGCTCTCGCGATCGGCGATACGTTCCTGGTGTCCGAGGCCGTGCGCGGCGACGGCGCGACCCTCATCGACGACGACGGCCGCCGCTTCGCCTTCGACGCCCACCCCGACGGCGAGTTGGCCCCGCGCGACGTCGTCGCCCGGGCGAACGCGCGGGCGATGGCCGCGCAGGGCGGACGTCCGGTCCGACTGGATGCCACGGGTCTCGGCGCCGAACGCCTCGCGCGGCGATTCCCCACGATCGACGCCGCCGTCCGCGCCCGCGGTCTGGACTGGTCGCGCGAGCCGATCCCCGTCACACCCGCTGCGCACTACCTGATGGGCGGCGTCGTGACCGACCTCGACGGACGCACCACGGTGCCGGGACTGTACGCGGTCGGCGAGACGGCCCGAACCGGTGTGCACGGCGCGAACCGGCTGGCATCCAACTCGCTCCTCGAGGGAGCGGTCTTCGGCGCGCGTGCCGGGGAGGCCGCGGCCACCGACACCGCGTGGCCGCGAGTCGAGGCGCCGGCCGCGATCGCGCTACCGCTCGTCCCCGCTGCCGCAGACGCTCCCGCCTTCTCGCGCGCTCGCCTGCAGGAGCTGATGTGGCGACACGCGGGACTCGTTCGCCACGACGCCGGACTACGCCATGCGGTGGGCATCCTCGCCGCGTGGGTCGCCGACGCCCGCCCCCGCTCCGCCGAGGACGCGGGACTCCTCCTGCTCTCGCAGCACGTCGTCGCGGCCGCCCTCGCCCGCACCGACTCGATCGGCGCCCATTTCCGCTCCGATGACGGGGATCCCGCCGTGGCATCCCTTCCCGCCACGGAGGCCCTCGCATGCTGACCCGCGCCGCGATCGATCGCGTCGTCACCGCCGCCCTCGAAGAGGATGCCCCGTGGGGCGACCTCACGAGCGAGACGCTCATCCCCGCCGGCGCGACCGCCCGGGCCGAACTCGTCGCCCGCGAGATCGGCGTGTTCAGCGGCGCCGAGGTGTTCCGCGCGGCCTTCCGGCTCACCGACCCGACGATCGAGGTCGACGTCCGCGTCGCCGACGGCGCAGAGTTCGTACCCGGCGAGGTACTCGCGGTGGTGACCGGCCCCGCGCGGGCGGTGCTGACCGCCGAGCGGATCGGGCTCAACTTCGTCCAGCGCATGTCGGGCATCGCGACCCTCACCAGCCGTTACGTCGCCGCCGTCGCCCACACCGGAGCGCGCATCGTCGACACCCGCAAGACCACGCCGGGCCTGCGCGCGATCGAGCGCCAGGCGGTCCGTGACGGCGGCGGCCACAATCACCGGTTCTCGCTGTCGGATGCCGTCATGGCCAAGGACAACCACCTCGCCGTGCTCGCCGCGAGCGGGATGCCGCTCACGCAGGCGCTCGAGAGCGCGATCGCGCGTCTCCCGCACACCACGCACGTCGAGGTCGAGGTCGATCGGCTCGAGCTGATCGACGCCGTCCTCGCCGCCGGCGTCGACACGATCATGCTCGACAACTTCTCGCTCGCCGACCTGCGCGCCGGCGTCGAGAGGATCGCGGGGAGCGTCGTCGTCGAGGCATCCGGCGGCGTGACGCTCGACACCGTGCGCGCGATCGCCGAGACCGGCGTCGACGTCATCTCCGTGGGTGCCCTCACCCACTCCGCGCCCGCCCTCGACCTCGGTCTCGACATCCGCATCCGCACGACGTGAGCCTCTATCTCGACAACGCCGCGACGACGCCGGTCCGCCCCGAGGTCGTCCAGGCGATGGCGCCATACCTCACCCGGTGGTTCGGCAACCCCTCGAGCCATCACGAAGTCGGCGAGGCCGCGGCATCCGCCCTCGAGGACGCCCGCGCGCGGGTCGCGTCGATCCTCGGGATGCGATCGGGAGACATCGTCTTCACCTCGGGCGGCACGGAATCGAACAATGCCGCGATCAAGGGGATCGTCCTCGGCTCCCTCCCGCGGGGCAGAAAGCACTTGGTCACGACCGCGATCGAGCACGAGTCCGTGCTCGCGTCGGCCGACTACCTCGCGCGGCTGCACGGGGTCGACCTCACGTTCGCGCCCGTCGACGAGACCGGGACGCTCGCCCCCGCCGCGCTCGCCGACGCGATCCGCGACGACACCGCGCTCGTGAGCGTCGGCTATGCGAACAACGAGATCGGAACGGTCCAGGATGCCGCCGCCCTCGCCGCCGTGGCTCGCGCCCGCGGCGTGCCGCTGCACCTCGACGCCGTCCAAGCCGCGGGGTGGCTGCCGCTGGCCGGGCTCGGCGCCGACGCCCTCACGATCGCCGGGCACAAGATCGGGGCGCCGAAGGGCACCGGGATCCTCGCCGTCCGAGGGCGGCTGCCTTTCGAACCGCTGCTCCACGGCGGAGGTCAGGAACGCGGACGCCGCTCGGGCACCCCCGACGTCGCGGGCGCCGTGGCGATCGCTGCGGCCCTGACGCTCGCCGAGGCCGAGCGGGCGGCGGAGGCCGAACGGACGACACGGTTCCGCGACGAATTCATCGCCGGGGTCGTGGCATCCGTCCCCGGCGCGCGACTGACCGGGCACCCGGCCCGCCGCCTCCCGGCCACGGCGAGCTTCGTCTTCCCCGGCGTGAACGGCGAGACCGTGCTGCTCGAGCTCGAGCGGCGCGGCATCGTCTCGTCCAGCGGGTCGGCGTGCGCCGCGGGCAGCGACGAGGCCTCGCACGTGCTGCTGGCCCTGGGCGTCACGCCCGACGACGCCCGGACCGCCGTGCGGTTCACGTTCCCGCACGGCATGACACAGAATCTCGACGCCGTGGCAACCGCCGTCGCCGAGGCGGTGACCGCCGTAGGATCACGCGGGTGAGTTCCCCCGCGGTCACCGTGATCGTCCCCGGCCGAGACGTCGCCGCGTTCGCGGCGGAAGCCCTGGGATCGCTGCGGGCGCAGACCCTCGACACGTGGCGTGCGATCCTCGTCGACGACGGCTCGGTCGACGACACCCGCCGCCTGTTCGCCGATGCGGCCTCCGCCGATCCTCGCTTCCTCTTCGTCGCCCACGACGAACCGCGCGGACTCGGCGCCGCCCGCAACAGCGGCCTCGACCTCGTCGACACGCCCTACACCGCGTTCCTCGACGCCGACGATCGCCTCCGGCCCCAGGCCCTCGCGCGGCTGACGTCCGTGCTCGACGGCTCGGGCAGCGACTTCGTCGTCGGAGCCTACGTGCGACTGCGACCGGATGCCGACGGCCCGGGCTACACCCCCGGCGACGTGCAGCCGTGGGTGACGGCCGCCACCGACCCGGCGCGGACGGGGACCACTCTGGCGGAGCACCCCGCGGCATCCGGGAACATCGTGGCGTGGTCGAAGGCGAGCCGGACGGACTTCTGGCACGCCCACGGGCTCCGCTTCCCCGAGGGCCACTACTACGAGGACCAGGTCGTCGCGCAGCGGATGTACACGCTCGCGCGGCGGTTCGATGTCGTGCCCGATGTCGTCGTGGAATGGCGCGAGCGCCGGGATCACAGCTCCATCACGCAGCGCCTCAGCGAGATCGAGGTGCTGCGCGACTACCTCGAGGCCCTCGGCGAGGGGGTCGCGCTGCTCCGGGCGGCCGGAGCCACGGCCGCGGTCGCCGAACGCGGGCGCCTCATTCGCGCTCTCGACCTGCCCCCGCTGCTGCGGATCGCCGAGACGCACCCCGACCCGGCGTACGGGATCGCGCTCGAGGCGTTCCTCGAGACCCTTCCCGCGTAGCCGGGTCGCGGCTGTCCTTCACAGTCGAGCGTCCAAGACACGCCGTGTCGGGGCGCGCCAACGGCGTGTTGTGGACACTCGACGGAGCCCGCGGCCCCGGGCCCCGGTGCGCCCCGACTTCGGTGTCCACGACACGCGGATGCCACGACACACCGTCCGCGTGTTCTGGACACTCAAACCCCGAGCATTCGGCCCGGGGGCCCCGGGGGGGCGGGGGCAACAACACTTCGGTGTCCACGACACGCGGATGCCACGGCGCACCGTCCGCGTGTCCTGGACACTCAACGCCCGGCGACGGCCGCAGCCCACGCGGGCACATCCTGGCGACGGCGGCGGCCGGATGCCGGCACACCCCGACGCCGGCACACCCCGA
>NZ_RBZY01000021.1 GCF_004022425.1 Microbacterium enclense
TGAGCGAGGCTTGTTGCCCGAACTTCACCACCGTGCCAGCACCGATGGTCAGTGTCACGCCCGACGCGACCTGAATATCGCGCTCCAGCACATACACCGTCGGCATCGAGGGCGCCCACGTCGTGTCTGCCGCGATGTCGCTGGTCACACGGACGATCGCTGTCGAAGCAACCTGAGCTGGCGCACTCGTCTTGCTCGTCGAGGAGTAATTCGCTTTCACAGCGGTGACCGTGACAGAGAGCTTCGCTCCGGCATCCGCCTGGGTCAGCGTGTAGCTCTTCGACGTTGCGCCAGCGATGGGGTTACCGTTGCGCCGCCACTGGAAGCGGAACGAATCCGGCTTTGGCGTCCAGCTTCCGACCACCGCAGACACCGTGGAGCCGGGTTCCAGAGCGCCGGAGATACGCGGCGTGGGGGACGATGAGAACACGCCGGGAACGGCCTGCGCCGCGCTCACGCGGGTGAGGCCGGTGTAGCCGGCTCTGGCTGCGGTGACGGTGAATCGCAGTTGTGCGCCGCGATCAGCGGTGGTCACGAGGTATGTCGCAGACGTGGCGCCGGCGATCGCGGTCCCGTTGCGGGTCCACTGGTAGGTCAGCGCGCTCGGCTGCGGATCCCAGGCGCCGGCTACCCCGAAGAGGGTCCCGCCTACGCGGGCGAGTCCTGTGACGGTGGGCGTCGGCGCTGTCGAGAACGTGGCTGCGGTCGCCGTGGTCGCGGTGCTCGTCGTGGACGTCCGGGTGTATCCGGCCTTGACGGCCGTCACGCTCACGGTGATGGCCCTGCCGACGTCTGCGGCGGCGACGGTATACGTCGAACCGGTGGCACCGGAGATGGCTGCGCCGCCCCGATTCCACTGATAGGTCAATGAATCGGGCACCGGTGACCACGCGCCCGGCGATGCCGTGAGCGTGGAGCCCACCCGGGCGGTACCGCTGAACGTCGGCATCGGGGTCGTCGCGAAGGGGCGGGTCGGCACGCTCTTTCCAGCGCTCACCCGCGCCGTCGTGACGTACCCGGGTGCCGAGGCGGTGACGGTGACGGTCAGAAGGCTCCCCGCATCCGCCGTGCTCACTCGATATGTGGATGCAGTCGCTCCGGCGATCGCTGTGCCGCTGCGATTCCATTGGTACTCGAGCAGCGCCGGAACGGGTGCCCATGCTCCGGGCGCGGCCGTCACGGTTGCGCCGAGCGCTCCCGTGCCCACGATGGTCGGTACGGGAGCGGTGATGAACGGTCCTGGAGTCGCCGTGCGTGCGGCGCTGGTCTTGGTTGTCGTCGTGTGACCGGCTTTGGTGGCAGTGACGCTGACCGAGATCTTCGCGCCGTTGTCGTCCGGTACGAGCACATAGGTCTTCCCGGTCGCACCGGGGATCGCTTTCCCATTCCGACTCCAGGCGAACGTCAGCGCGCCGGGGACGGGAGCCCACGTGCCTGCCGACGCGGTGAGCGTCGAACCGACGCTCAGCGAGCCGCTGAAGGTCGGCGTGGGTGCTGTCGTGAAAGAGGACGCCGGAATGCTGGCGGGAGCACTGGTGCGAGTCGTCGAGACGTAGCCCCGCGTGGCGGCTGTCACGGTCACCGCAATTGCTGCTCCGCCATCCCCGACGGCCAGGCGGTATGTCGAGGCCGTGGCCCCGGGGATTGCGAAGCCGTCGCGTTTCCACTGATAGGTCAGCGCACCAGGTGTTGGTGACCAGGTGCTCACCCTCGCCGTCAGAGTCGATCCGATCGCAAGGTTCCCGCCGATCGTCGGCGAAGGGGCCGACGTGAATGCGCCCGCGACGGCAGTCTTCCTCGCGCTGGTCTTCGTGGTCTTGACGTAGCCGCTCTTGGTCGCGGTCACC
This sequence comes from Microbacterium enclense, assembly GCF_004022425.1. Classification (GTDB taxonomy): domain Bacteria; phylum Actinomycetota; class Actinomycetes; order Actinomycetales; family Microbacteriaceae; genus Microbacterium; species Microbacterium enclense_A. The sequence continues at coordinate 1,848 of NZ_RBZY01000021.1, forward strand.
GTGACGGTGATGGCCTTCCCGAATTCGTCCGGCGTCAGAGTGAACGATTTCGCGGTGGCGCCGGCGATCGCTATCCCGTTGCGGCGCCACTGATAGGTGAAGGCGTCCGGGGTCGGCGTCCACGTACCGGTCGAGGCCGTCAGCTTCGATCCGGTCCCCATCGACCCCGTGAACGTCGGCGTCGGTGCCGACGTGAATGCAGCATTGGCGACCGTTGGGGAGGGGGTAGGCGAAGGCGTGGCCGCCGAAGCCGGCGAGATGCCGCTGACGCTCAGGACGCCGACGAGCACGGCCGCTGTGGCGGCCCGGAAGACGCGGGTAAAATGCTCGGTGCGATAGTGACGTTGGCCGTGCGGGCGCGCGCGCATGTTGTCCCTCCCCCAGGAGACCGTGGGGCACGCTCGGGCAGCGGCCTCGCACTGCGAGCAGGACGCGTGACGCAACGAACCTGCCCGTCAGCGAAAGTTATCGTGTCCAGCTCGCTCACAACAAGCACGGATTTCGGACCCAGTTCCGGGTTGGTGTCCGTCAGGCGGTGGGGTCGTCGCCGCGGGAGAGATCGTCCCACGAGTCGATCGCGTCGTGCGGGCGCGAAGTGTCCGCGGCGGCGTCGTCCGACGTGCGGTACTTCCGGCCGGCACTCCCCCGCCAGCGGCGGGCGGTGACGAGCGTGTAGACCGACGCGGCGGCCAGGAGCAGCGCGGCGAGCAGCGTCACCGCGGGCCACGGCGTCAGCGACATCGACGTGACGAGGTCGGCGACGGCATCCACTCCGGAGATCCCGGTCGCCTCGGTCACTGTCGCCGCCGTCGCGGAGACCGGCATCGTCAGCAGGACCTGTGCGGAGGCGACGCCGACGACGCCCGCGATCGCGAGGGCCAGAGCGCCCAGCACGTAGCGCAGCACCGGTCCGACGATCGAGAGCGCGGCGCCGAGGGCGAGGGCGGCGAGGCTGAGCGGCGTCAGCACAGGCACGGCGTCGGATCCGGGAACCGCGAGAGTCTGCTGCGCGCCGTCGGCGAGGGTCACGTCGATCCACGTCTGGGTCGACGAGATCACGCCGATCGCGCCGGCGAGCAGCATCCCGAGGACCGAGAGCGAGCGGGCTCGGCGCATCAGCCCTGCCCCACGACGGGCTCGAGATCGGTGGAGTCGAAGCACGTGTGGTCGCCGGTGTGGCATGCGGCCCCGACCTGGTCGACCTCGATGAGGAGGGTGTCGCCGTCGCAGTCCAGGCGCGCACCCTTCACGATCTGGATGTGGCCCGACGTGTCGCCCTTGCGCCAGTACTCCTGACGCGAGCGCGACCAGAACGTCACGCGGCCGGTCGTGAGCGTGCGGCGGAGGGCCTCGGCATCCATCCACCCGACCATGAGCACCTCGCGCGAGTCGTACTGCTGGACGACCGCCGTCACGAGGCCCTGCGCGTCGTACGTCACCCGCTCGAACGCATCGACGTTCATCGGCGGACCTCGATCCCCTCGGCCGCCATCGCGTCCTTCACCTGGCCGACCGTGAGGTGGCCGGAGTGGAACACGGATGCCGCGAGCACCGCGTCGGCGCCCGCCTCGACGGCCGGAGCGAAGTGCTCCAGCTCGCCGGCGCCGCCCGAAGCGATCACGGGCACCGCGGCCACCTGACGCATGAGACGGACGAGCTCGAGGTCGAAGCCCTGCTTCGTGCCGTCCGCGTCGATCGAGTTGACGAGCAACTCGCCCGCGCCGCGCTCGACGGCTTCGCGCGCCCAGTCGAGGGCGTCGAGGGTGGTCTCGGTGCGGCCGCCGTGCGTGGTCACGACGAAACCGGAGGGGGTGGATGCCGCGCGCTTCACGTCGAGCGAGAGCACGATCACTTGCGCGCCGAAGCGGTCGGCGATCTCGTCGATCAGCGCGGGACGCGCGATCGCCGCGGAGTTCACGCCGATCTTGTCGGCCCCGACCGAGAGAAGACGCGCCACGTCGTCGGTGGAGCGGACTCCCCCGCCGACCGTGAGCGGGATGAACACCTGCTCGGCCGTACGGCGGACCACGTCGTACGTCGTGGCGCGTTCGTCCACCGTGGCGGTGACATCCAGGAACGTGATCTCGTCGGCGCCCTGGTCGAAGTAGAGCTTCGCGAGCTCGACCGGGTCGCCCATGTCGCGCAGGTCGAGGAAGTTCACGCCCTTCACGACGCGGCCGGCGGCCACGTCGAGGCACGGGATGATGCGGCGGGCGAGCGTCATCAGAGCCTCGCGGCGAGGATCTCGGTCACGAGGATCGCCCGGGCACCGATCGCGTACAGCTCGTCCATCACGCGGTTCACGTCGCGGCGCGGGCTCATGACCCGCACGGCCACCCACTCGGGGTCGCGCAGCGGCGAGATCGTGGGCGACTCCAGACCCGGTGCCACCGCGATCGCCTGCTCGATGAGGGCGGTCGGTAGGTCGTAGTCGACGAGGACGTATTTGCGCGCGGCCAGGACGCCGCGAAGGCGCCGCAGGAGCGTCTCGGTGCCCTCGACCTCGTTCGGACCGGCGATCAGCACGGCATCCGACTCCAGGAGGACGGGACCGAAGATCTCCAGGCCGGCCTGGCGCAGCGTCGTGCCGGTCGAGACGACGTCGGCCACGGCATCCGCCACCCCCAACTGCACCGCGGACTCGACGGCGCCGTCCAGCGGCACGATGTCGACGGCCACACCCCGCTCGTCGAGGAACGCGTCCACGAGGCCCGGGTAAGCGGTGGCGACGCGAAGGCCCTGCAGGTCTTCGACGTCGGTGAAACGGCCGGGGCGCCCGGCGAATCGGAACGTCGAACCCGCAAAACCGAGCGACTCGACCTCGCGGGCGCCGGGCATGCGGGCGTCCAGCAGCAGGTCGCGGCCGGTGATGCCGACGTCGAGGGCTCCGGAGCCGACGTAGGTCGCGATGTCACGGGGGCGGAGGTAGAAGAACTCGACCTCGTTGACGGGGTCGACGGTGTACAGGTCTTTCGAGTCGCGACGTCCGGTGTACCCGGCCTCCGAGAGCATCTCGGCGGCGGTCTCGGCGAGCGACCCCTTGTTCGGCACGGCGATTCGCAGCATGACGGGGGCTTTCGTGGTTCGTGAGCGAGAGGTGGGCGAGCGCGGCTCAGAGATGTCGGTAGACGTCTGCGAGCGTCAGCCCCTTCGCAAGCATGAGCGTCTGGAGGTGGTACAGCAGCTGCGAGATCTCTTCGGCCGCGGCCTCGTCGGACTCGTACTCGGCGGCCATCCACACTTCGGCGGCTTCCTCGACGATCTTCTTGCCGATGGTGTGGACCCCGGCGTCGAGCTGGGCCACGGTACCGGAGCCGGCGGGGCGTTCGACGGCCTTGGCACTGAGCTCGGCGAACAGGTCGTCGAAGGTCTTCACCTGTCTAGGGTATCGGCTCGGCGATGGTGGGGCTGTCCGCGGTCCCCAGCGCCGAGGTCCTGGCATCCGGATGCCGGTGAGGTGTGGCTCCGGGCGGGGACGGGCGTGCTCAGTGCGCGTGGCGGGCGGCGGCCGAGCGGAGGGACTGGATCGCGCGGTCGGGGTCGTCGGCGCCGAACACGGCCGAACCGGCGACGAACGTGTCGGCCCCGGCCTCGGCGGCCTGGGCGATCGTGGACTCGCCGATTCCACCGTCGACCTGCAGCCACACGCTCGACCCGCGGCGGCGGGCCTCGTCGGCGAGGCTGCGGAGCTTCGGCATGGTCTCGGGCATGAACGACTGGCCGCCGAAGCCCGGCTCCACGGTCATCACGAGGATCTGGTCGAACTCGTTCAGCACCTCGAACAGGTTCTCCACCGGGGTCGCCGGCTTCACGGCCACCCCCGCACGGGCGCCCATCGAGCGGAGGGTCCGGGCGAGCGCGACCGGTGAGGCCGCGGCCTCGAGATGGAAGGTGACGGATGCCGCGCCCAGCTCGGCGTACTCCGGAGCCCAGCGGTCGGGGTCGTCGATCATCAAATGCACGTCCAATGGAACGGGGCTCGTCTCCTGGATGCGACCGACCATCTGGGGGCCGAACGTGAGGTTCGGCACGAAGTGGTTGTCCATGACGTCCACGTGCACGAAGTCCGCGCCCGCGATACGGGCGAGCTCCGCCTGCATGTTCACGAAGTCGGCGGCGAGGATGCTCGGATTGATGCGGGGCACGGTCCCATTATCGGCGCCGCCATTGCTACGTCTTCGCGCGAGGGGTCAGAAACTGTCGCTCGGCTCGCGCGCAGGCGACAGTTCTTGACCCCCCACGCGTCAGGACACGCGCCGGAGCAGGGCGATCGACATCGCGTCGGTGCCGTGGCGGTGGGGCCAGAGCTGGGCGCGGAGCGAGCCGTCCGACTGAGCGGGCAGGTCGATCTCCGACCCGGCGATGTCACGCACGACCGAGCGGGCGTCGAGTTCCTCGACGTTGTCGCCGAACTCGCGACGCACCTCCGCGAGCACGCCGGAGGTCTCGGCCAGGTGCGGCGAGCACGTCACGTACGCCAGCACGCCGCCGGGCTTCAGCGCGCCGAGCCCCGCACGCACGAGCTCGAGCTGCAGCGCCGTGAGGTCGGGCACATCCGCGGGGGCCTTTCGCCAGCGCGCTTCCGGCCGGCGGCGGAGAGCCCCGATCCCCGTGCACGGCGCGTCGACGAGGATGCGGTCGTACTCCCCCGCCGCGCGAGCCGTGCGGTCGCGTCCGTCCTCCTCGGTCACCTCGACCTCGAGCGGGACGGATGCCACGGCCCGGCGCACGAGCGCTGCCCGGTGCGGCGAGATCTCGTTGGCGTCGAGATGAGCTCCACCGTCCAGAGCCTCGGCGGCCAACAGCGCGGTCTTGCCGCCCGGACCGGCGCACAGGTCGAGCCACCGCTCCCCCGGCTCGATGGGTCGGAAACGGCTCAGGGCGAGAGCGGCGAGCTGCGAGCCTTCGTCTTGCACGCGCAGGCGACCGTCCGACGCGCGGATGAGCGCTTCGGGATCGCCCCCGCGGGTCGTGAACGCCGTCGGCGCGTAGCGGGCGGGACGGGCGTCCTCGGGAATCTCGGCGAGCCCGGGGAGGGCGATCATCGCCACGCGCGGGGCGTCGTTGTCGGCGGCGAGCAGCTCGTCGAGCTCGTCGGCACGGCGCTCGGCCGCCAGCGCGCGTCGGAGGGCCCGCACGATCCACACCGGGTGGGACGTCGTGAGCCCGAGCCGCTCGTCGTCGCTGCGGGCGGAGGCGGTGATGCGCTCCATCCAGTGCCCGGGGGTTTCGCGCGAGACCCGTCGCAGAACGGCGTTCGCGAATCCCGCCGCCCCGCGTCCGCCGCCGTGTCGGCGGGCGAGTTCGACCGATTCGTTGACCGCGGCGTGCGAGGCGACGCGCGTCGACAGCAGCTGGTGCACGCCGAGACGGAGGGCGTCCAGCACGGGCGGATCGATGCGGTCCACCGTGCGATCGGCCGCGGCGGCGATGATCGCGTCGTACGTGCCGCGTCGGCGCAGCGTGCCGTAGGTCAGCTCGGTCGCGAGGCCGGCGTCCTTGGCATCCAGCTTCGCCCGCTCGATCGCGTGCGGCAGCGACAGGTTCGCGTACGCCTCGTCGGCGGAGACCGCCCGCAGCACGTCGTACGCGACGGCGCGCGCTCCCTGCACGCTCACGAGCCCAGCACCGGGTTCTCGGCGCGGAGCCCGCGGAACCAGTCACCGGCCGGCATCGCGCCCTTCCCCGCCGGCTGCACGGTCTCCAGACGCAGCGGCGAGCTCGCGGTTCCGACGAGGATCTCGCGACCGGATGCCACGACCCGGCCCGGCGGGATCGGATCCGCCGCGCTCGCCGCCGCCCGCAGCACCTTGAGACGCGCGCCGTCGTACGTCGTGTGGGCGCCGGGTTCGGGGGTCACACCGGCGATCCGCGCGCGGAGGTTCTCGGCATCCAGCGAGAAGTCGAGGGCCCCGTCGGCGAGGGACAGCTTGGGGGCCAGGGTCGGCTCGCCGTGCTGGGGCGTCGCGACCGCCGTGCCGTCGGCGATGCCGTCCACGACGCGGGCGAGCAGCGGTGCCCCGACCTCGGCGAGGTCGTCGAGGACCTCGCCCGCGGTGGCGTTCCACGGCACGGGGTAACGCTCCTCGGCGAAGACGTCACCGGCATCCAACTCGGCGACGAGCTGGAAGACGCTCGCGCCGGTCTCGCGGTCGCCCGCGATGAGCGCCCGCTGCACGGGGGCGGCGCCGCGCCAGCGCGGAAGCAGCGAGAAGTGCAGGTTGATCCAGCCGTGCGCGGGCGCCGACAGCAGCGGTTCGCGCACCAGTCCGCCGTACGCCACGATCACGCCGAGGTCGGGCTCGAGCGCCGTGACGCGGGCGGTGGCTTCGGCATCCAGGCGGTCGGTCTTGATCGTCGGGATGCCGAGCTCGTCCGCCGCCTGAGCGACCGGAGACGGCGTCAGGACGCGTCTGCGGCCGAGCGGGGCGTCCGAACGCGTCACCACGGCGGCGATGTCGTGGGGACCTTCCGCCAGCACGCGGAGGGAGGGGACGGCGACGGCGGGGGTGCCGGCGAAGACGAGGCGCATGGTTCTCCTCACGCTTCGGATGCGGGTGGGTGGGACCGGGCGGCGGCGCTCAGAGATCGGGCTCGGGGAGGTCGAGCCGCACTCTGAGTGTATTCCGCGGCCTCGGCCCCTTCTCCTTGGTCGATTTGCGCGCGCGCAGGGCCTCGGCGATCACGCCGGCGCGCAGGGCCTCGGCGACCGCGCGCCCGTGGGCGTAGTCGAAGCGCACCAGCGCGCGCGACGTCGGGGCGTCGGGGGCCGCGGAGGTGTCGACCGGGCCCAGGACGGCGAGGGCGTCGAGGTCGGGGACGGCGTCGCGCAGCTCGGCGAGGAGCGTGTCGACGCTCCGGGAGTGTCCCTCGACGCTTGCGACGCGGACGGCGGGCGGCATCCGCAGCGGTGCGCGGTCGACGAGCTCGGCGCGGGCGTAGGCGGGTTGCGTCCACGTCGCGAGCGCCCGTGCCACGGGACCCGCGACACCCACGAGGTGCACCGGCGCGCCCGGCGCGGCCAGAGCCGCCGCGTTCGACCACCAGCGCAGGCAGTGCTCGCCGACGCGCAACGCCTCGTTCTGCAGCATGCGGTCGCCGTCGAGCAGGATCACCGCGCGGTACCCGCCGCGCGCCATCGGTTCGGCCCCGCGCGTGGCGATGACCAGCGCCGGGGCGGCATCCACCTCCGCCACGGGGTGCGCGCCGTCGGCGATGATCACGCGCGTGTTCGGGAACGCGCGCCCGAGTTCGTCGGCGGTGCGTTCGCTACCCGAGGACGACATGCGGAGCTTCGCCGACCCGCAGTGTCCACACGTCCACGCGTGGGCACTGCGCCCGCACCACGCGCACACGGGCACCGCGCCCGGCCGTGCGGCGCGCAGCGGCCCCGCGCAGTGCGCACAGCGGGCGGGGCGGCGGCAGTCGGCGCACACGAGGGACGGAGCGTAACCGGGGCGGGCGACCTGCACCAGAACGGGGCCCTGCGCCAGCGCCTCCCGCGCCGCGGCGAACGCGGACGACGGCACGCGAGCGGTGCGGGACTCGCCCTCGCGCGTGGCACTCAGCACGACCCGCGGACTCCACCGCCGCGCCGGCGCCGATTCTCGCAGGTACCCCACCTCGACCAGCCGCTGCACATCGGTGGAGCGCGTGTGCCCCGCGAAGACCAGCGCCGAGCCCTCCAGCTCTTGCCGCACCAGCGCCGCGTCGCGCGCGTGCACGCCCGGGGCCAACGGCTCGGCGAGGAGGGAATCGCCGTCGTCCCACAGCGCGACGAGGCCCGTATCGTGGGCCGGCGCGTACACCGCGGAGCGACGCCCCACCACGATCACCGGGACGGGTGCCAGCGTGCGCAGGTACTGCGCGTAGCGCACCGGACCCGACTGGTCGGCGTCGTCACGCACGATGGCCTCCGCCGGCACGAGCTCGGCCAGCGCCGCCATGAGCTGCGCCTGATCGCGGTAGTCGGGAACGACGAGCACCGCGCTCCTCCCCCGCGCGAGCGTGCGCGCCGCCGCGGCGGCGAGAAGATCGGCCCAGGCTCCGCGGGGAAGATCGCCGGTCGGATGCGGCGGCGCGTCGAGAGCGACGCGCTCGCCGCCGTCCAGCGCGTCGGTGAGTCCGACGTACGGCGTCAGCAGAGCGTCGGCCCGGGTGAGCGCGTCGGCCGCGACCTGCGGGACCGGCGGGGCGTCGGCGGCGAGCCACGCCTTCTCCGCGCGGACCATGCGCTTGGGCACCGCCAGCCGCAGGACGTCGCTCACCGATCCGGCGGCGCGGTCGGCGACCTTGCGCGCGAGCGCGAACAGGTTCGGCGGCAGCACCGGCATCGTCGACACGACGCTCTCCACCGACGACAGCGGGCGCTCGCTGCCGTCATCGCCCACGACCTCGATGACGAAGGCATCCATCATCCGGCCCGCCGACCGCAGCGGCACCTTCACCCGAACACCCGAGACGATGTCCGCCACCAGGGGATGCGGGATCGCGTAGTCGAATAGGCGGTCGAGCTGCGGAACCGGCGAGTCGAGCTGCACCCGCGCGACCCGGCGGGCGCTCATGCGGCGGTCCTGTCCGAGCTCCGCCGTGTGCGGCGGGTCGGAGCGAGGGATGCCAGGGCTGCGGCGACGCAGTGCGCGCCCGGCGCGGGCGCTCCCACGTCAGAGACCGGCGGCCGTGCGCAGCGCGTCGACGCGGTCGGTGCGCTCCCACGTGAAATCGGGCAGCTCCCGGCCGAAGTGACCGTACGCCGCGGTCTGAGCGTAGATGGGGCGCAAGAGGTCGAGCTGGTCGATGATCGCCTTGGGGCGGAGGTCGAACACCTCGCGGATGGCGTTCACGATCGTCTCGTCGGCGACGTGGGCGGTTCCGAACGACTCGACGTACAGACCGACCGGGTTCGCCTTGCCGATCGCGTAGGCGACCTGCACCTCGAGGCGGTCGGCGAGGCCCGCCGCAACCGCGTTCTTCGCGACCCAGCGCATCGCGTAGGCCGCCGACCGGTCGACCTTGGACGGGTCTTTGCCGCTGAAGGCACCACCGCCGTGACGCGACGCGCCGCCGTACGTGTCGATGATGATCTTCCGGCCCGTGAGTCCCGCATCGCCCTTGGGGCCGCCGATCACGAAGGGGCCCGCGGGGTTGATGTAGTACTGCACGGCGGGGAGGTCGAGACCGGTGTCGCGCAGGACCGGGTCGATGACCTCGGCCTGGACGAGCGCGCGCAGTTCCTTCTGCGAGATGTCGGGGTGGTGCTGCGTCGACAGCACGACGGAATCGACGGTGCGGGGCGTGTGCCCCTCGTAGCCGAGCGTCACCTGCGTCTTGCCGTCGGGGCGCAGGAACGGCAGCGTGCCGTCTTTGCGGACGGATGCCAGGCGCTCGGCGATGCGGTGCGCGGTCCAGGCCGCCATCGGCATGAGCTGCGGCGTCTCGTTCGTCGCGAAGCCGAACATGATGCCCTGGTCGCCGGCCCCCTGGAGGTCGCGCGGGTCGACGGAGCCGCGCTCGCGCTGCTCGAACGCCTTGTTGACGCCGGCGGCGATGTCGGAGGACTGCGCGCCGATGGACACGCTCACCCCGCACGACTCACCGTCGAAGCCGGTGTCGCTCGAGGTGTACCCGATGCGGTTCACGACATCGCGCACGATGGCGGGGATCTCGACGTATGCGCTCGTGGACACTTCGCCCGCGACATGCACCAGGCCGGTGGTCACGAGGGTCTCGACGGCGACACGTCCGGACGGGTCCTCGGTGAGGATGGCATCCAGGACGCTGTCGGAGATCTGGTCGCAGATCTTGTCGGGGTGTCCTTCGGTGACGGACTCGGACGTGAACAGGCGCAGGTCGGTCAAGGCGACTCCCGGTCGGTTTCGGTCTGGGGATAGGCACAAGTATGCCCCGGACGGCGGACAGCCGCCCGGGGCATCGTCACATCTGTGAACGAATCACACCTGTGTATTACTCGGCGGCGCGAAGGCGCAGCTTGTCCTCGTGGATCTCGTGCAGAGCGATGGTGAGCGGCTTGTCCTCGACGGTGGAGTCGACGAGCGGGCCCACGTTGTCGAAGAGGTTGCCCTCGTGCAGATCGGAGTAGTAGTCGTTGATCTGGCGCGCACGCTTGGACGCGTAGATCACGAGCTGGTACTTGGAGTCGACCTTGTCGAGCAGCGCGTCGATGGGCGGGTCGATGATGCCCTTGTCACGTCCGGCCATGGGGAACCTCCTGGTTCGGCGGGATGGGGTGGATGCGGCGCCCGTCGGCGCCGAAGCATCCTCGTATTCTATCCGACGTCGGGGCGACGTGCGGCGAGGGCCACGACCTCGGCCGCGGCGCGCGCGACCTCGTCGTTGACGACCCGGTAGTCGAACTCGTTCTGTGCGGGGAGTTCGGTGCGCGCGGTGCGCAGGCGCCGCGCGCGCTCCTCGGCATCCTCGGTCCCTCGCCCGACGAGACGCTGGACGAGCTCGTCCCAGCTCGGCGGCAGGAGGAACACCAGTGTCGCCGACGGATCGGCCGCACGCACCTGGCGGGCGCCCTGGAGGTCGATCTCGAGCAGAGCCGTGCCCCCGTCCGCGAGGACGCGGTCGATGGGCTCGCGCGGCGTGCCGTACCGGTGCGTGTTGTGGACCGTGGCCCACTCCAACAGCTCCCCCGCGGCGATCAGTCGGTCGAACTCGACGTCGTCGACGAAGTAGTAGTGCTCGCCGTCGACCTCGCCCGGACGGGGGGCGCGCGTCGTCGCCGAGACCGACAGGTGGATCTCGGGGAAGTGCTCCTTGATGTGGGCCGCGACCGTGCCCTTGCCGACGGCCGTGGGACCTGCCAGCACGACCAGACGGCTGCGCCCCTCGCGCGGACCGGGCTCGGGCCACCGTGCGTCGAGGTAGGCGCGGAGCGCATCGCGCTGACGCGAACCGAGACCCCCGAGGCGCTTCACCGGCGAGATGCCGAGCGTGGCCAGGATGCGGTCGCGCTTGCTCTCGCCCACGGCGGGGATGGCGGTGAGGAACTCGGTCACGCGCATGGCGCCGGCGGCCGAGAGCGGGTCGGCGAGGCCGCGGCGCAGCAGCTCCTGCGGCGTGATGACGCGCGTGGAGACGTCGCGCTTCAGGGCGGCGCGCTCCCGGCGTGCGGCGACGGCGCGGCGCGAGGCCGCGGCGCGGTCGACCTCGGGCGGGCGACGGGAATCAGCCATTCAGGGCCTCCCGGTAGAGCTCGGCGCGGGCGTCGATTCGGTCGGCGAGGCGCGCCGGACCGACGGCCAGGACGCTACGGCTCTCGTTCGCCACCACGGACTTCGCGACGTACCCGAACAACCGGCCGAGGTCGGCGGGGTCGGCGCCCTGCGCCCCGAAGCCGGGGGCGAGGATCGGCATGCCGGCCAACGCGATGTCGCCGAGGCCGAAGGCCGTGCGGTCGACGGTCGCGCCGACGACGACACCCACCGGGCCGAGGGCCCCGGGCGCACCGATGTTCGCCTGGTTCACGTCGTGGGCCACCCGGGCGGCGACGTGCTCATGGTCGCCCACGGCCTGGGCATCATCGACGATCGCGCTCTGCACCGCTCGAGCCTCGGGGTTGCTCGTCGCCGTCAGCACGAACGCTCCCTTGCCGCGGTGCACGGCGAACGACAGCGTCTCGCGCAGCGAGTCGGCGCCGAGGTACGGCGTGAGGGTCACGGCATCCGCCTCCAGGGGCGAACCCGGCTCGAGCCAGGCCGTGGCGTAGCCCTCCATGGTCGTGCCGATGTCACCGCGTTTGGCGTCGGCGATGACGATCAGCCCGGCCGCACGCGCGGCGGCCATCACGTCCTCGAGCGCCGCGAATCCGCGAGAGCCGTAGCGCTCGTAGAACGCGACCTGCGGCTTCACGATCCCGACACGGCCCGCGGCCGCCTCGACCACGCGCAGACCGAACTCGCGCGCGCCCTCCGGCGTGGCATTCAGCCCCCACGCCGACAGGAGCGCGGCGTGGGGGTCGATGCCGACGCACAGGGGGCCTCGGGCCTCGAGGGCAGCGGCCAGCCGCTGACCGAACGTCTCGCTCACAGGCGACCCGCGCGGTCGACCGCGTATTCCTGGAGGCTGCGCACGGCGAACCCGTCCTTCATGGCGCCGAGGGCGCTGACGGCCGCGCCGAGCACCGCCATCGTCGTGAACAGTGCCTTGTCGGCGGCCACGGCGGCGGCGCGGATCTCGTACCCGTCCGCTCGCGCAGTGCCCCCGCTGGGCGTGTTCACCACCATGTCGATGCGCCCCGCGTTGATCAGGTCGACCACGTTCTGCTGGTCGGAGCCCTGCGTTTCGGAGTACTTCTCGACGACCTGGACCCGGATGCCGTTGCGGGCAAGGATCTCGGCCGTCCCCTCCGTGGCCATGAGCTCGAAGCCGAGCTCCTGCAGCCGGTGGGCGGGGAGGATCACCGCACGCTTGTCGGCGTCGGCGACCGAGATGAACACGGTGCCCGAGGTCGGCATCCCGCCGTACGCGGCCTCCTGCGACTTCGCGAACGCTGTCGGGAAGTCGCGGTCGATGCCCATGACCTCGCCGGTCGAGCGCATCTCCGGGCCGAGGACCGAATCGACCGTGTGGCCGTCGGCGGTACGGAAGCGCTTGAACGGCAGCACGGCCTCCTTGACGGCGACGGGGGCGTCGAGAGGCACCCGCGAGCCGTCGCTCTCGGGCAGCAGGCCCTCGGCGATGAGCTCGGCGACGGTGGCGCCGGCCATGATGCGGCTGGCGGCCTTGGCGAGCGGGATGCCGAGCGCCTTCGACACGAACGGCACGGTGCGGCTCGCGCGCGGGTTCGCCTCGATCACGTACAGCACGCCGGCCGAGATCGCGAACTGCACGTTCAGGAGCCCGCGGACGCCGACGCCCTTCGCGATCGCCAGGGTCGCCTCGCGGACACGGTCGACCTCGGTACGGCCCAGGCTCACCGGCGGCAGGGTGCACGACGAGTCGCCGGAGTGGATGCCGGCCTCTTCGAGGTGCTCCATGACGCCGCCGATGTACAGGTCGGTCCCGTCGTACAGCGCGTCCACGTCGAGCTCGATCGCGTCGTCGAGGAAGCGGTCGACGAGCAGCGGCAGCCCGGGGCCGATGATGGCCTGGTCGGCGACGCGCACGAAGTAGTCCCGCAAGGCCTCGGTGGAGTACACGATCTCCATGCCGCGGCCGCCGAGCACGAAGCTGGGGCGCACGAGCACCGGGTAGCCGATCTCCTCGGCGACCCGCACGGCCCCCTCGACGTCGATCGCGGTGCCGTTGCGAGGAGCCACGAGACCGGCGTCGTCGAGCAGGCGCGAGAACAGCTCGCGCTCCTCGGCGAGGTCGATCGCCTCGGGGCTGGTGCCGAGGATCGTGTAGCCCGCGGCCTCGATCCCCTTGGCCAGGCCCAGCGGCGTCTGGCCACCGAGCTGGCAGACGACACCGAGGATCGTGCCCGACTGGCTCTCCGCGTGCAGCACCTCGAGGACGTCCTCGAGGGTCAGCGGCTCGAAGTACAGGCGGTCGCTGGTGTCGTAGTCGGTCGAGACGGTCTCGGGGTTGCAGTTGACCATGATCGTCTCGTACCCGGCGTCCGACAGCGCGAACGACGCGTGCACGCACGAGTAGTCGAACTCGACACCCTGACCGATGCGGTTGGGGCCCGAGCCGATGATGACGACCTTGGTGCGGTCGGACGGCGTGACCTCGGTCTCCCAGTCGTAGCTGGAGTAGTGGTACGGCGTGAGCGCCGGGAACTCCCCCGCGCACGTGTCGACCGTCTTGTAGACCGGACGCACGTCGAGAGAGTGACGGATGCCACGCACCTCGGCCTCGTCGAGGCCCCGCAGCTGCGCGATCTGCACATCGCTGAAGCCGTGCTCCTTCGCGAGGCGCAGGGTGTCGGCATCCAGCTCGCCGGCGGTGCGGATCATCTCGGCGACCTCGTTGATGAGGACGATCTGGTCGATGAACCACGGGTCGATCGCGGTGGCGTCGAACGCCTGCTCGGGCGTGGCGCCCCGGCGCAGCGCCTGCTGCAGCACGACGATCCGGCCGTCGGTCGGGGTCTTCGAGATCTCCAGGAGCTCCTCGACCGAGCGCGACTCGTCGCCCCAGTGGAAGCTCGACCCGCGCTTCTCGAGCGAGCGCAGCGCCTTCTGCAGGGCCGTGCTGTAGTTGCGGCCGATCGCCATGGCCTCGCCGACCGACTTCATGGTGGTCGTCAGCGTCGTGTCGGCGGCGGGGAACTTCTCGAAGTTGAAGCGGGGCACCTTCACCACGACGTAGTCGAGCGTGGGCTCGAAGCTCGCCGGGGTGACCTTGGTGATGTCGTTCGGGATCTCGTCGAGTCGGTAGCCGATCGCGAGCTTCGCGGCGATCTTGGCGATCGGGAAGCCCGTCGCTTTCGACGCAAGAGCCGACGAGCGCGAGACGCGCGGGTTCATCTCGATGACGATGATGCGCCCGGACTTCGGGTCTACGGCGAACTGGATGTTGCAGCCGCCGGTGTCCACGCCCACGGCGCGGATGATGTCGATGCCGATGTCGCGCAGCTTCTGGTACTCGCGGTCGGTGAGTGTCAGCGCGGGGGCCACGGTGATCGAGTCGCCGGTGTGGACACCCACCGGGTCGACGTTCTCGATCGAACAGACGACGACCGTGTTGTCGGCGGTGTCGCGCATGAGCTCGAGCTCGTACTCCTTCCACCCGAGGATCGACTCCTCGAGCAGGACCTCGCTCGTCGGCGAGTCGTGCAGGCCCGCGCCGCCGATGCGACGGAGGTCGGCCTCGTCGTACGCGAAGCCCGAGCCGAGCCCGCCCATCGTGAACGAGGGACGCACGACGAGCGGGTAGCCGAGCTTCTCGGCGCCGGCGATGAGCTCGTCCATCGAGTGGCAGATCACGGATGCCGCGACGTCGGCGCCCGCCTCCAGGACGAGCTCCTTGAAGATCTGGCGGTCCTCGCCCTTGTTGATCGCCTCGAAATCGGCGCCGATGAGCTCGACGTCGTACTTCTCGAGGATGCCGCGCTTGTGCAGCTGGATCGCCGCGTTCAGCGCGGTCTGGCCGCCGAGCGTGGGGAGGATGGCATCCGGCTTTTCCTTCGCGATGATCGTCTCGATCACCTCGGGGGTGATCGGCTCGATGTAGGTCGCGTCGGCGAAGTCGGGGTCGGTCATGATCGTCGCCGGGTTGGAGTTGACGAGGATGACGCGCACGCCCTCCTCGCGGAGGACGCGGCACGCCTGGGTGCCGGAGTAGTCGAACTCGCAGGCCTGACCGATGACGATCGGGCCCGAGCCGATGACGAGGACGGAGCGGATGTCGTCGCGCTTAGGCATTCTTCTTCGTCTCCTGAGTCGCGAGCACCATGTCGCGGAAGCGGTCGAACAGGTAGTTGGCGTCGTGCGGTCCCGCGGCGGCCTCGGGGTGGTACTGCACGCTGAACGCCGGGATGTCGAGGGCGCGCAGGCCCTCGACCACGTTGTCGTTGAGGCCGATGTGGCTCACCTCGACGCGGCCGTAGCCGTGGGGGCTGTCGATGACCGCATCCAGCGGCGCCTCCACGGCGAAACCGTGGTTCTGCGACGTGATCTCGACGCGACCGGTGGTCTTGTCGAGCACCGGCTGGTTGATGCCACGATGGCCGAACGGCAGCTTGTACGTGCCGAAGCCCAGGGCGCGACCCAGCAGCTGGTTGCCGAAGCAGATGCCGAAGAAGGGCAGGCCCTCGTCGAGCACCGCGCGCAGCAGTTCGACGTGCTGGTCGGATGCCGCGGGGTCACCGGGGCCGTTGGAGTAGAACGCCGCGACCGGCTCGATCGCGCGGATCTCATCGATGGATGCCGACTGCGGGAACACGTGCACGTCGAAGCCGCGCGCGGCGAGGTTGACGATCGTCGACTGCTTCACGCCCAGGTCGAGTACGGCCAGGTTGCCGATCCGCTCGCCCGTGGCGCGCGTCACCTCGACCGCGGTGACCGACACCTCGGCCGACAGGTTGCGGCCCGCCATGCCGGGGGCGGCGAGCACGCGCCGCAGCTGCTCGTCCGCGGCGAGGTTCACCGCGTCGCCGGAGAACACTCCCCCGCGCATGCTGCCCGAGGAGCGGATGCGACGCGTCACGGCCCGCGTGTCGATGCCGGAGATGCCGACGATGCCGTCCTCGACGAGCGCATCGTCGAGGGAGCGATCGGCACGCCAGTTCGACACGACCCGCGAGGGGTCGCGCACGACGTACCCCGCGACCCAGATGCGACGGGACTCGGGGTCTTCGTCGTTCACACCCGTGTTCCCGATGTGCGGGGCGGTCTGCAGCACGATCTGGCCGGCGTACGAGGGGTCGGTGAGGGTCTCCTGGTAACCGGTCATGCCGGTGGCGAAGACGACCTCGCCGAAGGTCTCGCCGCGGGCGCCGTAGGCGCGGCCGGGGTACCGGGTGCCGTCTTCCAGCACGAGGACGGCGGGTTCGCGCGAGAGGCGCGGAGGGGAGATCAGGGCGGTCATTCGTCGCTTCCTGTCGTGATGAGGGGACGGATGGCCTCGGCGAGCGATCGAGCCGAGGCCTCCTGGGGTCGGAGATAGGTGTCGACGACGGTGTCGTCGTCGATGCGCCAACTGACGCGCGTCAGGCCGTCGCGCTCGACGACCCGGTCGATGGCGACCGTCGCCTGAGCCGCGTCGACGAGACGGTCGCGGGTGAGCGCGATGCGGGGCTGACCCGGCAGGTCGAGGGCGATCCCGGCCGAGGTGACCGTGACGTCCACGCGGGAGCGGAAGCCGAGCCCGCGGATCGCGAGGCGTTCGAGGGGCTCGCCGTGACGCGTGGTCGCGACGTACAGGCCCGGGAACACACCCGTCTCCACGGCGCCGTCGGGAAGCTCCCCCACCGGGGCGGAGTAGCGCGCATCGCGCCGCGTTCGTCGGACCCACGCCCAGGCCAGGAGCGCGAGCGCGACGGCCGCCACCCCCGCCATGACGAGCAGGGCGCCCTCGCGCGTCACGCGAGCACCCCCGGAGTCTCGAGCACCGCACCGTCGACGACGGTGGGGATGCCGGTGCGGACCGTCCAGCGGATCTCGCCCGGCAGCTCGCGGCCGAGGTACGGCGAGTTCTTGCTCCGTCCACGGAGGTCGCCGAGCCCGAACGTGCGCGCGGGACGGGGGTCGTACAGGGTGAAGCTCGCGGGCTGGCCCGCGTGCAGCGGAGTGCCGTGGCCGTCGAGGCGGCCGATCTGCGCGGGCGTGCGCGACATCACGCGCGCGACGTCGCTCCACTCGAGCAACCCGGTCTCGACCATGGCTCGGTGGACGACGCGCAGAGCGCTCTCCAGCCCGACCATGCCGTTCGCGGCGGCGGCCCACTCGCACGACTTCGCCTCGGCGGGGTGCGGCGCGTGGTCGGTCGCGACGATGTCGATCGTGCCGTCGGCCAGCCCCTCGCGGACGGCGAGGACGTCCTCCTCGCGGCGGAGCGGCGGGTTGACCTTGAACCGCGCGTCGTAGTCGCGGACCAGCTCGTCGGTCAGCAGCAGGTGGTGCGGCGTCACCTCTGCGGTGACGTTCACGCCGCGCTTCTTGGCCCAGCGGATGATGTCCACCGACCCCGCCGTCGACAGGTGGCACACGTGCAGGCGGGAGCCCACGTGCTCGGCGAGCAGGACGTCACGGGCGATAATCGACTCCTCGGCCACCGCCGGCCACCCGGTGAGCCCGAGCTCCGCCGAGACCGCGCCCTCGTTCATCTGAGCGCCCTCGGTGAGTCGCGGGTCCTGCGCGTGCTGCGCGATCACCCCGTCGAACGCTTTGACGTACTCCAGCGCTCGCCGCATGATCAGCGGGTCGAAGACGCAGAAGCCGTCGTCGCTGAACACGCGGACGCGGGCGCGCGAGTCGGCCATCGCGCCGAGTTCGGCGAGCCGCTCGCCCTTCTGGCCGACAGTGACGGCGCCGATGGGCTGCACGTGGACGTAGCCCGCGGCCTCGCCGAGGGCGAGTTCCTGCTCGACGACGCCGGCCGTGTCGGCCACGGGCGAGGTGTTCGGCATCGCGAAGACGGTGGTGAAGCCGCCGGCGGCCGCGGCCCGAGACCCGGTGGCGACCGTCTCGGACGCCTCGTACCCGGGCTCGCGGAGGTGCACGTGCAGGTCGACGAGGCCGGGAAGGGCGATGAGGCCGTCGGCATCCACGATCGTGGCACCGGGGTGCGAGAGGCCCGTCCCCGTCTCGGCGATGATGCCGTCGCGCACGAGCAGGTCGGTGGCATCCTGGCCCTCGATGCGCGCGCCGCGCACCAGCAGGGTGTGGGGGGTGGCGTGGCTCATCGAAGGTCCTCTTTCTCGGAGTCGGTCCGCGCACCCGCCAGCAGCAGGTACAGCACGGCCATACGCACGGAGACGCCGTTCGCCACCTGCTCGAGAACCGTCGAGCGCGGCGAGTCGGCGGCTTCGGCGGAGATCTCCAGGCCGCGGTTCATCGGGCCCGGGTGTAGAACGATGCTACCGTCCGGCAGGGCGTCCAGGCGCCGCGCGTCGAGTCCGTAGCGGCGGGAATACTCCCGTTCAGTCGGGAAATACGCGGCGCTCATCCGCTCGAGCTGGATGCGGAGCATCATGAGCGCGTCCGGCCCCGCCGCGATCGCGCGGTCCAGGTCGTACTCGATATCGACCGGCCAGCCGCTGACGTCCTGCGGCACGAGTGTCGGCGGCGCGACGAGCGTGACGTGCGCACCGAGCGTGTGCAGGAGCCACACGTTCGAGCGCGCGACGCGCGAGTGCAGCACGTCGCCGACGATTGTGACCCGGATGCCGTCGAGCCCGCGGCCGCGGCTGTCGTCGCCGAACAGACGCTTGCGGATGGTGAACGCGTCCAGCAGGGCCTGCGTGGGGTGCGCGTGGGTGCCGTCTCCCGCGTTGACGACGCCGGCGCTGATCCACCCGCTCGTGGCGAGGGTGCGCGGAGCGCCGGAGGCTCCGTGGCGGATGACGACGGCATCCGCCCCCATCGCCTGGAGGGTCTGCGCGGTGTCCTGCAGCGATTCGCCCTTGCTGACGCTCGAGCCCTTCGCGGAGAAGTTGATGACGTCGGCGCTCAGCCGCTTCGCCGCCGCCTCGAACGAGATGCGCGTCCGGGTGGAGTCCTCGAAGAACAGGTTCACCACGGTCTTGCCGCGGAGGGTCGGGAGCTTTTTCACCTCACGGCGCTGCGTGTCGGCCATGTCCTCGGCGACGTCGAGGATCTCTAGCGCCTCGGCGCGGGTGAGGTCGCGGGTGTCGAGCAGGTGCCTCATGACTCGATCGTCACCTCCTCGATGCCGTCGACCTCGGCGAGGCGCACGTTCACGCGCTCCTCGCGGGCGGACGGGAGGTTCTTGCCGACGAAGTCGGGACGGATCGGCAGTTCGCGGTGACCCCGGTCGATGAGGGTCGCCAACCGCACGGCGGCCGGGCGCCCGATGTCCTGCAGCGCGTCGAGCGCTGCCCGGATGCTGCGGCCCGAGAACAGCACGTCGTCGATCAGGACGACGACCTTCCCGTCGATACCGCCCGCCGGAATGCGCGTCGTGTGCGGGGCGCGTGTGGGGTTGCGGTGCAGATCGTCGCGATACATCGTCACGTCGAGGGCACCGACCGGGACGGACGCGCCCCCGAACTCGCTGATCAGCGGGCCGATGCGATCGGCGAGGGTGACACCGCGGGTCGGGATCCCGAGAAGGACGAGTCCTTCCGGTCCTTTGTTGGACTCCAGGATCTCGTGCGAGATGCGCGTCAAAGCGCGGGCGATGTCGGCATCGTGCATGACGGTGCGCGTACTCATCCGCTGCTCCCTTCTCCGCCTCACGGGACGGGGTTAAAGGTTGCCGTGGTTCTGGATCGAGTCTAGCGGGTGTGGAGGACGGATGCCGGGCGCGCCGGGCTGTGCAGGAGGGGCTGCGCCGGAGCGGCGCGAGGACTACCCCGACTGCGTCAGGCTGGTGATCAGGTTGATCGCCACGGCCAAGACGAAGGTCCCGTAGAAGTACGAGAGGAGGCCGTGCGCGAAAGCGATCCGTCGAGACGGGGTCGAGGATCGGGTGATGCTGCTCGAGCTGTACGACATGCCGATGTTGAACGCGGCATACGCGAAATCGCTGTAGGACGGCTCCTCCTCCTGGTTGAAGTCGAAGCGGTGTCGGTCGTCGAGGTAGTACATCCGGGCGTACTTGAACGCATAGACGGTGTTCATGACGGCCCAGGCGGCGACGACGCCGACGACCGCGAGGATCGCGCAGGCCGCGCCGATCGTGTCCCTCTGCTGGCTGCGGATGAGGGCGAGGACGACGCCGACGAGGCTGAGCAACGTCGCGCCGATGATCAGTGAATCGACCAGGCGGCGTGAGCGTTGCTCGTGCCGGGCCAGGTCGCGCGTCCGCTGCGGATCGGCGCGCCACGCGCCGGCCCACGCCCAGGTGAGGAAGACGGCGGCCGCGACGGCCCACCCGATCAGCGGCGCGAGCTCGGGCGCACCCAGGATCACGGGAACCAAGGCGACGAGCACGCCGACGACGGCGGCGACCCCGGCCTTCACGGAGATGTGCGACATGGATGCCCCTTCCGGCGATGAGGCATGCACGCTCGCATCGCTCGCCGGGAGCCGCGTACGGCCTTGACAACTCCCGCGCTTCTTCTCGGGCATGCGCTGCTCGGGCCGGGGCAGCCGGCGCGGCGGGAGGAGATTCGGCGGTCGGAGGACGGATGCCGCGGATGCGGTCCTCCCCCGGAGGAATCTCCTCCGCTCCCGCGGGGCGTCAGCCCGCGGCGACCTCCGCGGCGGCGCGCTCGGCGGCGGCGCGCTCCCCGCTCGGCGTCGAGCGGATCGGGTGACCCGT
Source organism: Microbacterium enclense (assembly GCF_004022425.1). Classification (GTDB taxonomy): domain Bacteria; phylum Actinomycetota; class Actinomycetes; order Actinomycetales; family Microbacteriaceae; genus Microbacterium; species Microbacterium enclense_A. Next base: position 22,710 of record NZ_RBZY01000021.1, read on the forward strand.
GGTCGTCAGGCAGCGGCCCGTGGCAAGGTCCCACTTCCAGTCATGCAGCGAGCACGTCAGCACACCGTCCTCGATCTTGCCGGTCTTGGTCAGGTCGGCGCGGAGGTGCGGGCAGCGGCGCTGCACGGTCCAGCCGTCGATCTCGGCATCCTCGGTCTGGTCGGACTGCTCGGCGTACCAGTTCTCGACGTACTCGATGCGGTCGCGCGACAGGCACTTCAGGAACGTCGTGAGGAACTCGTTGAACTTGCCCGAGCGGCCCACCTCGAACTGCATCGACAGGAAGATCGAGTTCGACCAGTCGATCTCGTGGTCGCGGATGTTCGTCGACACCAGGTCGGCGGGGATCGTGTACCAGTAGATGCACTCCTCGCCCGCGTACTCGCGCACCTTCGCCTTCGGGAAGTCCACGACCATGTCGAGCTCGCCGATGCGGAAGCGCACCAGTCCGCCCACGCCGTTGCGGATCGTGCGGGCGCGGCGCAGCAGCGGCTCCCACCACTCCTTCAGCGCCGCGAGCATCTCGGCAGGCGGGATGATCTCGGCACGGGATGCCTCTTCCGCCTGGATCTCGGGCTGGCGGCTGTCGCGCTGCTCGGCGAGGTAGTCCCACTTGTCGCCGAAGATCCGGTCGATCTCGGCATCAGTGAAGAGGGTCTGCGTGACGGTGACGTCGGACCCGTGCACCTCGACCTCGGTCCCGGGAAGGAACAGGTACCCGTTCTGGTCGGGGCGGAGTTCTTTCATGTGCGCGAGGAATTCGCGCTGGTCGGTGAAGATCGAGTCGTTCTCGAGGCCCGTGCCGTTGTAGCGGAAGAGCGCCTCGCGGAGGAACATCGGGGGTCCGGCCATGGGGAAGACGTGGGCGGCATCCACCTTCTCGATGTAGTACATCGCGCGCTTGTTCTGCGCGTCGCGCTTGAGCTGCGCGAAGTTCTGCTTGGCGTCCTCGGGCAGGTCGTAGACCATCGGCCACCAGATCGCGCCGGAGACCTGGGTGAAGTAGGCGTCGGGCTTGCCGAAGTCGAAGAGCTTCTCGAGGTCGAGCGGGTGGGAGTCGTTCTGATTCAGGATGGATGCCGTGCCGTCATCGACCGACAGCGACGAGTCGCCGATCGGGCCGTCTGAGGGCGCGCGGAGCGGGGTGACCATGAGCTTCAGGTCGCCGAACTGCAGTGGAACACCGGCTTCGGTGCGCACGAGGTTCGTGTAGCCGAGGGCGAGGAGGTCTTGCTCGAGGTCGTCGGTCGGGTACTCCGGAAGCAGGACCCGGATCTCCTTCGAGACGTAGCGCTCGAGCATCGCCGGGTCGAAGTGGTCGCGGTGCCGGTGCGAGATGTAGAGGAAGTCGGCCCTGCCGAATCGCTCCCAGTCGAGCGCGCGGTTGTCGGGGAACGGGAACCACGAGCCGAAGAAGCTCGGACCGATCACGGGGTCGCAGAGGATGCTGCCGCCCGCGGTCTCGATGAACATTCCCGCGTGGCCGAGGCCGGTGATCTTCATGTCGCTCCTGTCCGTGAGAACCCATCGAGTCTACGTGGCGACGGCTGGACGGGCGGTGGGTACAAGGTCCCGCACCGCGCGCGGCGCGTCAGCCGGCGCCGTCACCCGCCGAAGATGCCCCGAATGTCGTCGGCATCCAGCGCGTTCGCGAACGCCTCGCCGTCGTCGAGCACGGCACGAGACAGCGCCGCCTTCCGCTGCTGCAGTTCGAGCACCTTCTCCTCCACGGTGCCCGCGGCGATCAGGCGATACACGAATACGCTGTTCGTCTGCCCGATGCGGTGGGTGCGGTCGATGGCCTGCGTCTCGGCGGCGGGGTTCCACCACGGGTCAAGCAGGAACACGTACTCGGCCTCGACGAGCGTCAGGCCGAAGCCGCCGGCCTTGAGGCTGATGAGGAACACCGGGGCGTCTCCCCCGCGGAACCCCTCCACGACCTCGCCGCGCCGGGAGGTCGAGCCGTCGAGGTGCGCGTAGGCGAGGCCGGCGGCATCCAGGCGTTCCGCCGCGAGGTCGAGGAACGACGTGAACTGACTGAAGACCAGCGCGCGATGGCCCTCGGATGCCACCTCCACCAGACGTTCGAGCAGGATGTCGAGCTTCGCCGAGCCGAGGTGGGCGTCGCGCTCGTCGACGAGGCCGGGGGCGAGCGCGAGCATCCGCAGGAGCGTGATCGAGCGGAACACGATGAAGCGCTGCCGGTCGAGGTCGTCGAGCAGGCCCAGCACCTTCTGCCTCTCGCGCTGCAGCACGCGGTCGTACAGCTCGCGGTGCGCGGGTGCGAGGGGGACGGCGATCGTCTGCTCCTGCTTCGGGGGCAGGTCGGCGGCCACCACGTCTTTCGTCCGGCGCAGCAGGAACGGCCGTACGCGCGAGCGCAGGCGCGCGAGGCTGCCGCGGCGGTGCGCCTCGGCCGCGTCCGCCGACAGCTCGGTCGGGGCGTCGGAGGGCAGCTGCTCGATAGCGCGGACGTACTCCTCGCGGAACCGTCGAGCGGAGGGATACAGGCCCGGTGCGGTGAGGGCGAGGAGCGCCCAGAGGTCGTCGAGGCCGTTCTCGATCGGGGTGCCCGTGACGGCGAAGACCGAGTCGGCGCGGAGCGCGGCGACCGCGCGGTGGATGCGCGTCGCGGGGTTCTTCACGAACTGCGCCTCGTCGAGCACGACCCCGGCCCACGCGGGAGCGGCGAACTCCGCGTCGTCCGTGCGCACGACGCCGTACGGCGCGACGACGACATCGGTGCCCTCGGCGAGCTGCGCGACGGTCCGCGTGCGCCGCACCGAGGTTGCCTCGACCGTCACGACGCGGAGGTCCGGCGCGAACCGCGCGGCCTCCGCGTCCCACGTCGGCAGCACGGACGTCGGCGCGACGACGAGCCAGGGTCGCCGCTCCCCCGCGGCCCGCGCGTGCGCGATGAGCGCGAGGATCTGCACGGTCTTGCCGAGACCCATGTCGTCGGCCAGGATGCCGCCGAGCCGGTGCGCGTGCAGCAGCGCGAGCCACGCCAGACCCTCCCGCTGGTACGGCCGGAGTTCGGCGCGGAACCCGGTCGGCGTCTGGACGGCGGGGACTTCGGAGACGTCGCGCAGCGCGCGCGCGAGGTCGCGCCACTCCGCGGCGGCGGCCGACTCGTCGGCGAGGTCTTCGAAGTCGCTCCACAGCGCGAGGTGGCGGCGCGGGATGCGGGGTCCGGTCTCCCACTCGTCGAGCTCGGCGGCCTCCTCGAGCAGATCCCGGAGGCGCTGCAGCGAGGGGTGCGCGAGCGAGAACCACGCCCCGTCGGAGAGCTTGATGCGCGTGCGCCCGCGCGAGAGCGCGGTGAAGAGCGTCCCGAACGGGATCGTCCGCCCGTCGATGACGACGACGATCCCGAGGTCGAACCAGTCACGGTCGGGCGATGGCACCGCGGTGATGGTCAGCGACGGGTCGCCCCGCAGTTCGCGGAACGCCGGAACGGTTCCCCGCGTGACCACGCGCACGTCGTCGAGGAGGTCGAGGGCGGGAAGCACACGTGTCGCGAAGGCGGCGGCGTCGGCGTCGCGCAGGACCTCCCGGGCGCGCACCGGCAGGTCGGCCCGCTCGGCCCAGGTCGCCTCGACACGCCCCGCGATCTCGGCCTCGGCCCGGGCGTCGCGCTCCGCATCGGCGGGAAGGCCCCAGGCGGTGCGGATGGCGCCCGGATAGACCCAGTCCAGCGCGTACTCGACGGACTCGTCGTCGCGGTACGACACGGTCACCTCGAGCGTCGGGCGCGGCGGTGGCGGGGCGGGGACGCCCGGCGCCACGGCGAGCGGCACCCGCCTCGCCAGCCGCGGGTACGCCTCGGCGAGGAACTCCCCCGCGTCGTCGGACGGCACGAGCATCGGGCCGTCCGTGAGCAGCGTCGGCAGCGGGTCGGGCAGTGCAACGGGGCTCAGGGTCAACGGGATCGGGTCGCGGTCGACCTCGAACGAGAAGATCCCCGCCGTGCCGAGCGGCCGGACGTGTGCGGCATCCACGGCTCGTCCCTCGATCTCGATCGCCGCCGCGAGGCGCAGCGCGCCGCCGCCGCCGGGCTCGACCGAGACGCGCGCCGTCGCCTCCCCCGCGAGACGCACACTCTGCTGCGCATGCATCGGGACGAGCGGGATGCCGAGCCCCGCCGCCGCGCGCAGGTGCGGCCACAGCAGGGGTGAGGCGATCGTGTCGAGGGCGACGGTGTCGCTGGCCGCGACGAAGGGACCCGTCGTGCGCATCGCTTGCGCGAGCGCGTGCAGCTCGGCGAACCAGCCGACGTGCGCCGGGTCGAAACGGCCGGTGGACCGGCGGACCGCGTCCCACGTGGCATCCGCCCGGATCCAGCTCTCGCGCGCACCGCGCACGAGCGGCCGGGCGACGAGCTGCAGATCCTCCTGCCGACGCGCGAGCATACGGGGCGTGACCGGGTCGACGGACCGCGCCTCCCACCGGGACGGGTCGTACGCCTCGCGCTGGCGCAGCTCGATCCCGAGCGCGAGCGCGTCGAAGCCGGCGCGGCCGGCCCCGCCGAGCAGGGTGCGCCAGTCGCTCATGCGGCGATCCTGCCAGGAGCGTTCCTGCGTGAGTCGCCAGGATTTGTCGCCTCAGCGACCGCGGAAGCGACAAATCCTGGCGACTCGCGCGTCACCGGCACGTCAGGACGAGCGGGCGATCCGGGCAAGGACGCCGTGGACGAACGAACCGGAGTCGTCGGTCGAGAACTCCTTCGCGAGCTCGACCGCCTCGTCGATCGCGACCGCGGTGGGAATGTCGTCGTTGTAGAGGATCTCCCACGCGCCGATGCGCAGCAGGGCGCGGTCGACGGCGGGCATCCGCTTGAGCGACCAGTCCTTCGCGAACGTGGTGATCTGCTCGTCGATCGCGTCGCGGTTGTCGATGACGCCGTCGACGATGTCGCGGGCGTACAGCCACGACGCCTGGCGGTCGGGCTCGGACGCGGCGCGCTTGGCTTCGACGGCCAGCATCACGGGCAGTTCCTCACCACGGACGTCGGCCTGGAACAGGATGTCGAGGGCGCGCTTGCGCGCCTTGGTACGGGCGCTCAACGTCAGCTGATGCGGCCGAGGTACTCGCCGGTGCGAGTGTCGACCTTGATCTTCGTGCCGGTCTCGAGGAACAGCGGAACCTGCATCTCGTAGCCGGTCTCGACGGTGGCGGGCTTGGTGCCGGCCGACGAGCGGTCGCCCTGCAGGCCCGGCTCGGTGTACGTGACCTCGAGCACGACGGACGGCGGGAGCTCGATGTAGAGCGGGTTGCCGTTGTTGAGCGCGATCTGCACCTGCTGGTTCTCGAGCAGGAAGTTGGCGGCGTCACCCACGGTCGGCGCACCGACGGTGATCTGGTCGTAGTCGGCGACGTCCATGAACACGAAGCCTTCGCCGTCGTTGTACAGGTACGTGAAGTCGCGGCGGTCGACGTTCTCGATGTCGATCTTGGCGCCGGCGTTGAAGGTCTTGTCGACGACCTTGCCCGACATGACGTTCTTCATCTTCGTGCGGACGAACGCGCCGCCCTTGCCGGGCTTGACGTGCTGGAACTCCACGATGCTCCAGAGCTGACCGTCGATGTTCAGGACGACGCCGTTCTTGATGTCTGCGGTGGATGCCATGAGCTTCGATGTTCCGTTTCGTGAGTCGGTGGGGCGTCGCGTCGGCGTTCGCCCAGCGGTCGAGTCTACGCGATAGGGCGCTCAGCCGTCGGCGCGGCCGCTGATGACCTCGACAAGGAGGCCGACGGCGCGCGCGTACCCGGGGACGCCCTCGCCGATCACGTGCACCGCGGCGACGTCCTCGATGTACGAGAAGTGCCGGAAGCTCTCGCGCTCGCGGATGTTCGAGATGTGCACCTCGGCGACGGGAAGAGCGACGGATGCCAGCGCGTCGCGCAGCGCGACCGAGGTGTGCGTCAGCCCTCCGGCGTTGATCACGATGCCGGCGCAGTCGAGCCGGGCGGCGTGGATCGCGTCGATGAGCACGCCCTCGTGGTTGCTCTGGATCGCCCGCACCTCGAGGCCGTGTCGCGAGGCCGCCTCGGCCGTCACCCGCTCGACGTCGGCGAGGGTGTCGTGGCCGTAGATCTCGGGCTGGCGCGTGCCGAGCAGGTTGAGGTTCGGGCCGTTGACGAGGAGCAGACGCGGTGGGGTGCTCACGCCCCGACCTCCTGGTAGGCCGCGAACAGCAGCGACTCGTCGGGCGCCTGCAGCACGGTCGGGCGGGCGAGGTCGTCGAGCACGATGAAGCGGAGCATGCCGCCGCGGCTCTTCTTGTCGCGTTGCATCGTGGCCTTCAGCGTCTGGAACGCGCCGGCGCGGTAGGTCGTGGGCAGCCCGAGCGACTCGAGGACCGTCCGGTGCCGCTGGGCGACGTCGTCGGACAGGCGGCCGGCCAGCCGGGACAGCTCGGCGGCGAACACCATGCCGACCGAGATCGCGGCGCCGTGACGCCACCGGTAGCGCTCGGCGTGCTCGATCGCGTGCCCCAGCGTGTGCCCGTAGTTCAGGACCTCCCGCAGGCCCGCCTCGCGCAGGTCCTCGCCGACGACGCGCGCCTTCATGTCGATCGCGAGTTCGATGCAGCGGCGGAACGCGTCGCCTCGCGGGTCGACGATGCCCGACGGGTCGGCCTCGATGAGATCGAGGATCTCCGGATGCCAGATGAACCCGGCTTTCACGACCTCGGCGAACCCAGCGGTCGCCTCGTTCTTCGACAGCGTGTCGAGCAGGTCGAGGTCGCACACCACGGCGACGGGCGGCCAGAACGCGCCGACGAGGTTCTTCCCCTCGGCGGTGTTGATCCCGGTCTTGCCGCCCACGGCGGCATCCACCATGCCGAGCACCGTCGTCGGCACCTGCACGACCGCGACGCCGCGCAACCAGGTGGCGGCGACGAAGCCGGCGAGGTCGGTGACCGCTCCCCCGCCGAAACCGATCACGGCATCCGTGCGTGTGAAGTCGGCCTGGCCCATGACCTGCCAGCAGAACGCCGCGACCTCGACGCGCTTCCCCGCCTCGGCATCGGGGATCTCGGCGAGCAGCACCTGGCGGTCGCCGACGAGTGAGGCGCGCAGGGCCTCGGCCTGCGCCGCGAGCGTGGGCGGGTGCACGATGAGCACTTTCTGCGCCGCCGCGGGGAGCGCGTCGCCCAGGGAGGCGAGCACGCCGCGCCCGATCGTGATGTCGTAGCCGGGGTCGCCCGCGACGCTGATGGTGGTGGTGTCGGTCATGGGGTCTCCTCCGCCGGGACGCTCCGCGCCCAGGCCACGATGTCGTCGACGACGCGGGCGAGGGGGCCCGACGACGTGTCGAAGGCGATGTCCGCCGTGGATTCGTACAGGGGTCGGCGTTCTTCGGCGATCCGTCGCCAGCGCTCCACCGGATCTTCGCCGGTGAGCAGGGGGCGGTCGTCACCGTGGATCCGGGATGCCACGACCTGCGGTGACACCGTCAGCAGCACCACGCGATGTGCGGACAGACGCTCACGGGTCTCCGGGGCCATGACGGCTCCTCCCCCGAGGGCCACGACGCCGCCGCCCGCGAGTGCTTCGGCGACGGCCTCGCGCTCGAGGGCACGGAAGTGCGCCTCGCCGTGCGTCGCGAAGATCTCGGGGATCGGTCCGTGGGCTCGGATCACCATCTTGTCGGTATCGCTGAAGGACTGCCCCAGTGCGCGCGCCACGCGCCGGCCGATGCTGGTCTTCCCCGCGCCCATCGGTCCGATGAGCACGAGCGCGCCGCCGCTGGCGTCAGCCGAGGTCATGCGCGAGCAACGCCGCGTCGGAGGCGTCGGTGGTGCGCAGCGTCTCGGGCAGGTGCGCGAGGTAGGTCTCGAGGTTGCGGCGGGTCTCGGCGACGTTGTCTCCGCCGAACTTGTCCAGCACCGCGTCGGCGAGGGTGATCGCGACCATCGCTTCGGCGACGACGCCGGCCGCGGGCACCGCGCAGACGTCGGAGCGCTGGTGGTGGGCCGCCGCCGTGTCGCCGGTGGCGACGTCGACCGTCCGCAGCGCGTGCGGGATGGTGGCGATGGGCTTCATCCCCGCGCGCACGCGCAGGACCGTGCCGGTCGACATGCCGCCCTCGGTCCCACCCGCCCGGTCGGACGAGCGGGTGATGCCGCCGTCGGTGGCGAACAGCTCGTCGTGCGCCTGCGACCCGCGGCGGGTCGTGGTGAGGAAGCCGTCGCCGACCTCGACGCCCTTGATGGCCTGAATGCTCATGAGGGCCTGGGCGAGCTTGGCATCCAGTCGACGGTCCCACTGCACGTGCGATCCGAGTCCCGGCGGGAGGCCGTACGCGAGCACCTCGACGATGCCGCCGAGCGTGTCTCCGGCCTTCTTCGCGTCGTCGACCTCGGCGACCATCGCGGCGGAGGTCTCGGGGTGGAAGCAGCGCAGCGGATCGGTGTCGAGCAGGTCGACGTCGCCGGGCGTCGGCAGCGCCGCGTTCTCGGGCACGCGGACCGGACCGATCGACAGCGTGTGGCTGACGAGACGGATGCCGAGTTCGCCGAGGAACGCGCGGGCGACGGCGCCGAGCGCAACGCGGGCGGCGGTCTCACGCGCGGACGCGCGCTCGAGGATCGGCCGGGCCTCGTCGAAGCCGTACTTCTGCATCCCGACGAGGTCGGCGTGACCCGGGCGCGGGCGCGTGAGGGCGGCACCGCGGCCGCGGGAGCGGTCGGACAGCTCGACCGGTTCGGGGCTCATGACCTCGATCCACTTCGGCCACTCCGTGTTGCCGATGCGAAGGGCGATCGGACTGCCGATCGTGAAGCCGTGCACGATTCCCGTCGACAGCGTCAGTTCGTCTTCCTCGAACTTCATGCGCGAGCCGCGGCCGTAGCCGAGCTTGCGGCGGGCGAGGTCGGCGCGGATCTGCGCGGGAGAGATCGGGACACCGGCCGGCATCCCCTCCATGAGGGCGACCAGTTCGGGGCCGTGGGATTCCCCGGCCGTGAGCACGCGAAGCATTCCCCTATCCTCCCACGACCGCGCCGCGCATCGCGGCGAGCACGGCGTCCTCGCGGTCGAGCGGCACGGCGGGGTCGCCGCCGACGAACACGCGCACCTGCAGCAGCGCCTGGTGCACCAGCATCCCGAGGCCGTCGTGCGCGGCGCGGCCCGCGTGCTTCCACGCGCGCGCGAGAGGCGTCGGCCACCCGCCGTACACGACGTCGACCAGCGGGCCACCGACGGATGCCAGCTCCCCCCCGACCGGGCCGAGATCCGTGCCGCCGGGGAGCGTGGCGATCGTCACGTCGACCGTCGAGGGTGCGGGGGCGTCGAGCGGGACCGCCGCGACCGGCGCCGACAGCGCCTGGCCCAGCTCGACGAGCGGGGCGGCGGCCTCCGGCCGGCGGGCACGCACCTCGATCGACCGCGCGCCGAGGCGCGCCGCGGCGACGACCGCCGACGTGGCCGTGGCACCCGCGCCGAGCACGCGCACGCGCCCCGGCGCATCGACGCCGATCTCGCTGAGAGCGCGCACGAGGCCGCCCACGTCGGTGTTGAAGCCCCGAGGGGCGCCGTCGTCGAGGAGCAGCGTGTTCACAGCGCCGGTGAGCCGGGCGTCGGGGTCGAGCCACACGGATGCCGCCGCCGCGGCGTGCTTGAGGGGCATGGTGAGTGAGAGACCCCGCCACGTGGCATCCCGGCCGTCCAGAGCTCGCGCGAACTCGCCCTCGCTCACCCGGCGGCGCCCGTAATCCCAGTCGAGTCTGAGTTCCCGGTACGCGGCCGAGTGCAGCGCGGGCGAGCGCGAATGGTCGATCGGGTCGCCCCAGACGGCGAGGCGCGTGCGCCCGCTCAGCATCCGCTATTCGGGTTGTCCGTGCACCAGGCCTGCCACTGGGCGACGGCCTGCTGGTGTTCGCTGTACGTCGAGGTGAACACCGTCTCGCCGGTGTCGAGGTTGACGGTGACGAAGTAGAGCCACGGGCCGTCCACCGGCTTCATCGCGGCGTCGATCGCGAGGTCGCCGGGGTTGGAGATCGGTCCGATCGGCAGACCCGGGTACATGTACGTGTTCCAGGGGTTGTCGCTGTTGCGCGCCTCGGTCGACGTGCTGACGGTCCCGCTGCCGAGTTCGTCGGCGCCGTACTGGACGGTCGAGTCCATCTCGAGCTTGCCGAAGGTCTCCTGGTTGGTCGGCTGAAGACGGTTTTCGATGACGCGCGAGACCTTGTAGAAGTCTTCGCTGCTGCGCGCCTCGCGTTCGATGATCGACGCGATGATCAGGATCCGCTCGCGGTCCGCCTCGGGCACTCCCGCCTGATCGAGCGACTGCACGGTCCGATCGACCATCCGCTGGATCACCTCGGTCGCGGTGACGCCTTCGTCGAAGTCGTACGTGGCGGGGAAGATCCAGCCTTCCAGCGAGGTGGCGGGAACACCGTACTGCGACGGATCGGCCACGGCCGCGGCGAGGTCCTCGCGCGGCATGCTCAACTGCTCCGACATGACGTCGAGCGATTGCTCCAGGGTGAGCCCTTCGCGAAGCTGCACGGAGTTGTTCAAGCGGTTCGCGGGGTCGCGCAGTGCCTCGAGAACAGCGGCCGAGGTCATCTGCTGCTGCAGCTTGTACACGCCCGGCTGGAACGTGAACACGATGCCGTTGTCGACCATGTACGAGTAGAGAGAAGTGGATGCCTTGGTGACACCGGCCTCGAAGAGCTTCGGTGAGACGGACTCGCCGGTGTCGCCCGAGACGATCGTCACGCGCGTCTCCCCCGTCGCGATGCCCGGTTCGAAATCCGTGGGCTCGCCCGTGCCGAAGAAGGCCTGGACGCGTTCGCCGTAGGTGTTCCAGAGCGCGAAGCCCCCGCCGACGAGCCCGCCGAGGATCACCAGAACGGTCGCGAGGGCGATCCATCCGCCGAAACCGCGGCGTCGCTTCGGTGGACGTGCGGCCCCGTGCACCTCGTCGGTGCTCGCCCTCCCCGAGAAGAGGTCCTCGAGCGATCCGGCTGCCGGCGGTCGCCCGCCGCCCGAGCCGCCCGCCGCCGCGACGCCGGCGCCTACCAGCATGGGTTCGCGGTCGCGGTCGCGGACCGGTTCGGGCTCGGGGCGCGGCTGCGCGGAAGGCTGAGGGCCGGGTGCCGTTCGCCGCTGCTCGAAGAGGCGGGAATCGACCGCGGCGCGAGACGGGGCGGGATCCGAAGCGGGGGCCTCCTGCCCGGCCGGGTCGACCGCGGGCGTCGGGTCGACCGCGGGCGTGGGGCCGGTCTCCGCGCGACGGGCTTCGCGCATGGCACGGCGCGACGGCGGCGCCGGGGTGTCCGTCTCGGATGCAGCGGGGGTCGCGTCGTCGCGCCCCGGGGCATCCTTCGCTGCCGTGCGGGGGTCGGGCAAGCGGCCGTACAGCTCTGCGAGCGGGTCGGAGGGGTCTTTATCGGGCATATCAGGCGGGCTCCTGTCCCGGTGCTACGGCGGGTCCGGCCGGCTCGCCGGACTGTCGCTCCACGTCGAGCGCCTGCTGCAGCAGCACCACAGCGGCGACTTGGTCCACAATGCTACGAGACTCCCGCTGAGAGCGCCCTGCCTGACGCAGGACACCGTGCGCCGACACCGTGCTGAGGCGCTCGTCCACGAGCCGGACAGGAACGGTCAAGGCCCCGGCGAGCTCCCCGGCGAAGCGGCGCGCGTCGGTCGTCGAGGCGGTGTCCTCACCGCGGAGGTTCAGCGGTAGACCCACGAGAACCTCGAACGCCTCGTACTCGGCGGCGAGAGCGGCGATGCGGCGCACCGCCTCGCCCTTGCGCGGCACCGTCTCGACGGGCACCGCGAGCAGGCCGTCGGGATCCGACCGGGCGACGCCCACGCGCGCGCGTCCCACGTCGATGCCCAGCCGGATACCGCGGCGGAATTCCGTCACGCGGTCGTCGCCCGCACGTCCGCGACGATGCCCTCGAGCGCCTGCGGCAGGGCCGCGGCATCCGTTCCGCCACCCTGTGCGACGTCGGGACGCCCGCCGCCGCCACCGCCGAGCACGCCCGCAGCCGCCTTGGCCAGGGCTCCGGCAGCGAGACCGCGGTCGCGCGCGGCGTCGTTCGTCACGACGACGACCGTGGCGCGGCCGCCCGCGATGCTGCCGAGGGCGACGACGGCCGGGTCGGAGCCGAGTCGGTCGCGCACCTGCAGCGCGAGCGAGCGCACGTCGTCGGCCGACGCGCCCTCACCGAGCGACTGGGCGACGACGCGGACCGCGCCCACGACGACCGCGGACTCCGCCAACTGCGGCAGACGGTCGGACAGCGCTCGCGCCTCGAAGGCGGCGATCTTCTTCTCGGCGGCCTTGAGGCTCGCAGCGAGTTCGGCGATGCGGGTCGTGAGCTGCTCGCGTGGGGTCTTCAACGAGGTGGTCAGCTGCGACACGATCGCGCGTTCGGCGGCGAGATCGCGGAACGCGTCCAGGCCCACGAGCGCTTCGACGCGGCGGTTGGAGGCGCCCACCGACTGCTCGCCGACGAGGTTCACCAGGCCAATCTCGGCGCTGCGCGCGACGTGCGTGCCACCGCAGAGCTCGCGCGACCACGGGCCGCCGATGTCGACCATGCGCACGGTGTCGCCGTACTTCTCGCCGAACAACGCCATCGCGCCCGCGGCCTTGGCTTCGTCGAGCGACATCACGCGCGTGGTGACCTCGAGGTTGTCGCGGACGGCGTTGTTGGCGATGTCCTCGATCTCGGTGCGGGTCTCGGGCGAGAGCGCCGTGCCCCAGCTGAAGTCGAAGCGCATGTAGCCGGCGCGGTTGAGCGAACCGGTCTGCGTCGCGGTCTTGCCGAGGGTGTCGCGGATCGCCGCGTGCACGAGGTGCGTCGCGGAGTGCGCCTGCTGCGCCGAGTGGCGGTTGAGGGCGTCGACCACCGTCGTCGCGGGGGCATCGACCGAGACCTCGCCGCTCGTGACCTCGACGGTGTGGCTGATGAGGCCCGGCACGGGACGCTGCACGTCGAGGACCTCGAGCTCGTAGCCGGGACCGACGATGACGCCTTTGTCGGCGACCTGGCCGCCCGACTCGGCGTAGAGGGCCGTCTCGGCGAGGACGACCTCGGCGATCTGGCCCTGCGATGCGCGGTCGATGGCGCGCCCGTCGACCAGGATGCCGAGGACCTTCGACTCCGTCTCGAGGTCGGTGTACCCGGTGAACACCGTCTCGCCCAGCGCGCGGAACTCGCGGTACACGCTCTGGTCGGCGATCGCACCCTTGCGGGACCGGGCGTCGGCCTTCGCGCGCGACCGTTGCTCCTGCATGAGCGTGTCGAACGCCCCGCGGTCCACGCTCAGTCCCGCCTCCTCGGCGATCTCGAGCGTGAGGTCGATCGGGAAGCCGTACGTGTCGTGCAGCAAGAAGGCCTCGGAGCCGGAGAGCGTCGTGGCACCGCCCTGCTTGGCATCCGCCACCGACTGATCGAGGATGGCGGAGCCCGCCGCGAGCGTGCGCAGGAACGTCTGCTCCTCGGCGATCGCGTAAGCCGAGAGTCGGGCGTAGTCGGCCTCGACCTCGGGGTACGACTCCTTCATCGCGTCGCGCGACGCGGCGAACAGCTCGGGGAACGTCGCACCCTCGACGCCGAGCAGGCGCATCGAACGGATGGCCCGGCGCATGATGCGGCGCAGGATGTAGCCGCGGCCCTCGTTCGACGGGGTGACGCCGTCGGCGAGCAGCATGAGCGATGAGCGGACGTGGTCGGCGACGATGCGCAGCCGCACGTCGTCCTCGTGCGACTCGGCGCCGTAGGCCCTCCCCGCGAGCTTCGCCGCCAGGTCGAGCACCGGACGCACCTGGTCGGTCTCGTACATGTTGTCGACGCCCTGCTTGATGAACGCGATGCGCTCCAGACCCATGCCGGTGTCGATGTTCTTCGCCGGCAGTTCGCCGACGATGTCGAAGTCGTACTTCGACCGCACGTTGGTGATCTCGTACTGCATGAACACGAGGTTCCAGATCTCGACGTAGCGGTCGTCGTCGGTCGCGGGACCCCCGTCGATGCCGTACGCGGGGCCCCGGTCGAAGAAGATCTCCGAGCAGGGTCCGGCGGGGCCCGGAAGTCCGGTCGACCAGTAGTTCGTGTCCTTGCCGAGGCGCTGGATCCGCTCCTCCGGCAGGTCGGTGAGGCTGCGCCAGAGGTCGTGGGCTTCGTCGTCCTCTTCGTACACGGTGACCCACAGGTCCTTCGGGTCGAAGCCCAGGCCGCCGTCGGCCTCGGAGGAGGTCAGAAGCTCCCACGCGTAGCGGATCGCATCTTCCTTGAAGTAGTCGCCGAACGACCAGTTGCCCAGCATCTGGAAGAACGTGCCGTGCCGGGGGGTCTTGCCGACCTCTTCGATGTCATTGGTGCGGATGCACTTCTGCACGTCGGCTGCGCGGGGGTACGGGGGCGGGACGACCCCGCTCAGATAGGGGATGAACGGCACCATGCCGGCGACCGTGAACAGCAGGGCCGGGTCGTCGGTGACGAGCGAGGCCGACGGCACGATGGTGTGGTTCTTCTTCTCGAAGTAGTCGAGGAAGCGCTGAGCGATCTCGGCGGTTTTCATGTCGGGTCTTTCCGTGGGCGTGCGGATCCGCCCCGGCCAGCGGGGCGGGATGCCGGGATGTCAGTCGGTGGGGGCGGCCTTCTTCGCCGCGGCGGCGACGGAGCCCGCGGCGTCGGCGGTCGCATCGACGGCGGAGGCCGCAACGCTCTTCGCGTCGTCCAGGATGTCGGACAGGCGCGTCTCCTGCTCGTGGTAGGCCTCGCTCATGCGGTCGGCGAACTCGCCGATGCGGGCGTCGACCTGTGCGAGCAGCTCCTGCCCGCGCGGGTCTTTGTTGACCAGGTGCGCGGCGACGAAGCCTCCGGCGATGCCCAATACGAACCAGACGAGGCTTCTCACGTTCACCACTTCTTCCTCGAGCGAGCGCCGCGGGTGCGGCATCCCTTCATCGTAGGCGACGGGGTCGCGCGAGCGCGCGCCCGGAGGGATGGATGCCACGCCCCCCGGCATCCGTCGCCATAGCCGACGCGCAGAACTCCGGTAAGAACGTGGTCGATGGCTGCCGTCGGTCTGAGGCGCGTCAGGATGCCGGAGTTGTGCTGGCTCGAGACAGCACCGGGCCGCGCGAGAGCGCGACCGAAACGGCACCGGGCCGCGCGAGAGCGCAACCGAAACGGCACCCGGCCGCGCGAGAGCGCGCCCGGGAACGACGAAGGGCGCCGGGAGAACCCGGCGCCCTTCGGCTCGTGAGTCGGGGACTCAGCGAGCGGCGTAGTACTCGACGACGAGCTGCACGTCACAGGTGACGGGCACCTCGGCACGCTTGGGGCGACGCACGAGCTTCGCCTGCAGCGTGGCGAGGTCGACCTCGAGGTAACCGGGAACGGGGGGCAGCACTTCGGCGTGCCCGCCGGCGGCGGCGACCTGGAAGGGCTCGAGACCCTCGCTCTTGGGCTTGGCGTGGATCTGCTGACCCGGCTTGACGCGGAACGACGGGCGGTCCACGAGCTGGCCGTCGACCAGGATGTGGCGGTGCACGACGAGCTGACGGGCCTGGGCCGTGGTGCGGGCGAAGCCGGCACGAACGACGAGGGCGTCCAGACGCATCTCGAGCAGCTCGACCAGGTTCTCACCGGTCAGGCCGTCGGTGCGACGGGCCTCGTTGAACGCGATGCGCAGCTGCTTCTCGCGGATGCCGTACTGCTCGCGCAGACGCTGCTTCTCGCGCAGACGCACGGCGTAGTCGCTGTCGGCCTTGCGCTTGGTGCGGCCGTGCTCACCGGGAGCGTAGGGACGCTTCTCGAGGTAGCGGGCGGCCTTCGGGGTGAGCGCGACGCCGAGGGCGCGCGAGAGACGGACCTTGCGGCGGTCCTGGGACTTCGTTGCCACGAAGTACTCCTTCCGATGACGTGGCCGCGCGTTTCGCGGCTCACGGACGTATCACGCTCTCTTCGCCCTGTCCGGACTGCACGCCGGGGCATGCCGGAAGGTCGGTGAAGAAGAGAGGGGATGCCCGAAAACTGTGTTTCGAACCGACTCAGACTATCAGACGGCGGTGGCGAGGAACGACGTCCAGGCGAGCCAGAACAGCGGCACATACAGCACTGCGACGAGGATCGCGTGGGTCGCGACGAAGGCGCCCGCCTCGAGCGCGGTGCCCGGCTGACGCAGGTGGGTGGAAAGCCGTCGCAGCAGAGCGACGGGATGCCGGACATCCCAGCTGTTCACCCGGAGATACCGGCCGAGGTACACCCCCACCGCGCCGAGCACGATGACGACGGCGGCGAAGACCCAGCTGGTGGCCGGCGGCATCCTGTCGGTCGGCTCCTCGTAGACGACGAGGAGCGCGTGGAGGATGCCGAGACTCAGGACGGCGTTTCCGAGACCGGAGAGGGTCAGCACCAGGGTCTGGATGATGTCGTACCAGAGCGGGACCGGGGAGTCGGGCGTCCGGTGGCTGAAGTTGAGCTCGGTGATGAGGTAGACGGAGTTGGGGAACAGGAGCACCCACACCCCCGTGGCCACCGTGAGATAGGCAAGGAGCACGACGCCACCCGCCCACGGGGCGGTCGCGACGAGACCCTCGAGCAGGGGGAAGAGCGCGAAGAGGCCGACGATGACGCCGATCGCCGTCACGACGGGGAGCGTCGACAGGCCGGTGTTCAGCAGCATGGGGCGGTAGAGCGCCACCCGGTACACCTTCGCTCGCAGCACGACCAGGACGACCGCATACAGGTCCAGCACGAGGACGGCGGCGGGGGCAAGGAGGACGGCGGTCACGGCGACAGCGTCGCACGCGCGCCCCGGCCCGCTCGTGCGATCGCGGCGGTTTTCACCCGCCGTCGAGGATGCGGCGGATCTTCTCGAGCCGGGCGGAGACGTCGCGCTCGGCCCCGTGCGAGGTCGGTCGGTAGTACTGGGTGCCCCGCAGTTCGTCGGGGAGGTACTGCTGAGCGACGATGCCGATGTCGCTGTCGTGGGCGTAGATGTAGCCCTTCCCGTGCCCCAGCCGTTTGGCTCCCGGGTAGTGCGCGTCGCGCAGGTGCAGCGGGACGCGCCCGAACCCACCCGCCCTGACGTCGGCGATCGCGGCGTTGATGGCGTTGTAGGCGGCGTTCGACTTCGCTGTGGTCGCGAGGTACACCGTGGCCTCCGCCAGCGGAATGCGTCCCTCGGGCATGCCGATGAAGGCGACCGCGTCGGCCGCGGCGACCGCGATCTGCAGAGCCTGGGGGTCGGCGAGGCCGATGTCTTCGGCCGCCGAGATCACGAGCCGCCGGGCGATGAAGCGCGGGTCTTCGCCGGCCTCGATCATGCGGGCGAGGTAGTGGATCGCGGCGTCCACGTCGGATCCGCGGATCGACTTGATGAAGGCGCTGATGACGTCGTAGTGCTCGTCGCCCTGCCGGTCGTAGCGCAGCAGCGCGCGGTCGACGGCCTGCGCGATGTGGTCCCCGGTGATGACGGGACGCGGGTCGCCGGCATCCGTGTCGTCGTCGTCGCTCGTCTCGCGGGACGCGTCGTCGGCGGCGACGGAGGCGGCAGCCTCGAGGGCGGTCAGTGCGCGGCGAGCGTCGCCCGAGGCCAGGCGAACG
Source organism: Microbacterium enclense (assembly GCF_004022425.1). Lineage (GTDB taxonomy): Bacteria > Actinomycetota > Actinomycetes > Actinomycetales > Microbacteriaceae > Microbacterium > Microbacterium enclense_A. Next base: position 40,301 of record NZ_RBZY01000021.1, read on the forward strand.
AGAGCGGCGCGCGCCTCGTCGCCGAGGACGACGGCGTCGGCGAGGCCGCGCGGATCGGTCACGGCTCGGTCGACGAGGGCGCCGAGGTCGTCGTCGCCCAGCGGTCGCAGGGTGAGCAGGAGCGATCGTGAAAGCAGCGGTGAGATGACCGAGAACGACGGGTTCTCGGTGGTCGCGGCGATCAGCACCACCCACCCGTTCTCGACGCCCGGCAGCAGCGCGTCCTGCTGTGCCTTGGTGAACCGGTGGATCTCGTCGAGGAAGAGGATCGTCGACTGCCCGTAGAGGTCGCGCTGGGTGAGGGCCTCTTGCATGACCTCCCGAACGTCCTTCACTCCCGCGGTGATGGCCGAGAGTTCGACGAACCGGCGCCCGGAGGAGCGCGCGATCGCCTGCGCCAGGGTTGTCTTGCCCGTCCCCGGCGGCCCCCACAGGATGACGGAGACGGCGGAGACGGATGCCGAGGAATCGGTGCCGGCGAGGGTGACCAGCGGCGAACCGGGGCGGAGCAGGTGACTCTGCCCGGCGACCTCGTCGAGGCTCGTGGGGCGCATGCGCACCGCGAGCGGGGTCTGGCCCTGGAAGAGGGCGGAGGCACTGGTCACTGATCCAGGCTAATCGCGCCCGCCGACACCCGACCGCGCGTCTTTGTGGGCTCCTCGCAACGGTGCGTAGGATCGGGGCGGTCCGCGGGTGGTGAAGAGAGGTCGATGTGGCGACGGGTGGCAAGGATCGGCAGAGCCGCGAGCAGCGGGAGCGCGCACGGGTGTATCAGGCGCGTCAGGAGTTGCATCGGCGCCAGGGGGCACGTCGCACGCGCGACAACGTCATCGGACTCGTCGTCGGCCTCGTGGTGATCGCCGGCGCGATCGCGGTGCAGACCCTGTACTTCGTCGACGGTCCCGGTGCCCCCGCGCCCCAGCCGGCCGTGACCGATAACCCGACCCCCACGCCCCAGCCCACCCCCTGACTCCGCGCCGACCGCGTGAGTCGCCAGGATTCGTCGCTTCGCCTGGACGCGAGGCGACACATGCTGGCATCTCGCGCACGGCATCCGTCGTACTAGGCTCGGACCGTCCTTCTCCCCCAGGCGGCCCGGCCGCGATGAGGTGCTTCTCGTGACTTCCCTTCCCTCCTCCGACTCCCCCGACACCACCCCCGCCGTCGCCGACGACGCGGCGGTCGACGTGACTCCCGGCGACGAGACCACGACCGAAGTGGATGCCGCTTCGACCGACACCCAGGTCGACGCGGCCTCCGAGGCAGACGCGGTGCCCGACGACGCGCCCCAGGCCGACGCGCCCGAGGCTGACGCGGAGCCCGACGACGCGCCCGAGGCCGATGCGCCCCAGGCCGACGCGCCCGAGGCTGATGCGCCGGAGACGGTGCCCGCCGACGAGGAGACGCCCGCCGAGCGTCCGAAGGCCGCCCCCGCGCCGGGTCCCCGCCCGGGTCCGCGTCCCGGTGCGCGCGTTGCGGCACCGGTCGAGCCGTGGGGTCGCGTCGAAGAGGACGGCACCGTATCGGTGCGCGAGGGCGACCAGTGGCGGGTCGTCGGGCAGTATCCCGACGGCACGGCAGACGAAGCCCTGGCCTATTACACCCGCAAGTTCGCCGACCTCGCGGGCGAGGTGACCCTTCTCGAGGTGCGTCACCGTCGCGGTGGGGCCTCGGCCTCCGACCTGCGCTCCACGGCGGCGACCGTGCGCGCGAAGGTCGACGGCGCCGCCGCCGTCGGTGATCTCGCCGCCCTCCTCGAGCGCCTCGACGCCCTGACGGCCGAGCTCGCCGAGGCCACCGAGACCGAGGCCGCCGCGGCAAGGGAGGCCGTCGACGACGCCGTGCGCGAGCGCACCGAGATCGTCGAGGAGGCCGAAGCCCTCGCCGCCCGCGATCCGCAGTCGGTGCAGTGGAAGCAGATGACGGCCGACATGGCGGCGCTCTTCGACCGGTGGCAGGCCCACCAGCAGAACGGTCCGCGGCTGCCGAAGTCCACGGCGCAGACGCTCTGGCGCCGCTTCCGCGACGCGCGAGCCACCGTCGATCGTCACCGCCGCGAGTTCTTCTCCGCCCTCGACGAGACGCACAAGTCCGCGCGCGACGCCAAGACCCGCCTGGTCGAGCGAGCCGAGGCCCTGGCGCCGCGCGGCGAGGACGGCATCCCCGCCTACCGCGATCTGCTCGACGAGTGGAAGGCATCCGGGCGTGCGGGCCGCAAGGTCGACGATGCGCTGTGGGCTCGTTTCAAGGCCGCCGGCGACGCGCTGTACGGCGCGCGTATCGAGCGTGAGACCGCGGACGCCGAGGCATCCCAGGAGAAGATCGAGCAGAAGCGCGCTCTCCTCGTGGAAGCGGCCCCGATCGTCGACGAGAAGAACCTCGCGACGGCCCGCCAGAAGCTCACCGCCATCCAGCGCCAGTGGGACGAGATCGGCCGCATCTTCCCTCGCGACAAGGAGCGCGCGCTCGACGACGACCTTCGCAAGATCGAGCAGAGCGTGCGCGCCCGTGAGGACGCCGACTGGAAGCAGAACGACCCCGAGCAGAAGGCGCGGGCGAACGACATGACGCGTCAGCTGACCGACGCGATCGAGAAGCTCGAGGCCGAGCTCGCGGCGGCCGAGGCGAAGGGCGACAAGCGGGCGGCAGCCCAGGCGTCCGAGGCCCTCGAGGCGCGGCGCACGTGGCTCCGCGCGCTCGGCGGCTGAGCGTTCTCCACAGATCGGCGTCCCCCGGACGCGCGAGGGGAGACCATCCCGGCACACTGACGGGATGGTCTCCCCTTTCCTCTACTTCCCCGGAGAACGGCTCTCGCTGAGCGAGTTGACGGCTGCGTGCCTCGACGGCCTGCTCACCCCGATCGGCGAGGGGTTCATGCCCGCCGATGCCGTCGAAACGGCCTGGATGCGCGCTCGCAGCCTCGCACCGCTCGCGAGCGATCGGTGGGCGGTGGTCCGCGTCAGTGCGGCGTGGGTCCACGGCGCCATCGCGTCCGAGCCGGTTCGTCATCACCTCCAACGCGCGTCGGCGGTGCGAGTGCGGCCCGTGCGCGCCGCGGGTGTGGTCGTGCACGACGTGCGAATACCGCCGGGCGACGTCGTCACGATCGCCGGGATTCGCGTCACGACGCCTGAGCGCACGCTCGTCGACCTCGCGAGATCCCTGGATGCCGATGATCTCGCCGACGCGCTCAGGTGGGCGCGGGCCGCACCCGACGTGCGCGACGACGCCCGGGCCTGGCTCGCTCGGCATCCCCGCTTTCCCTACGGGCGGAGAGCGGACGACGTCCTGGCGGGCGTCAGGACGAGGTGACGCGGTACACGTCGTAGACCGCGTCGATACGCCGGACCGCGTTGAGCACGCGGTCGAGGTGGACCGTGTCGCCCATCTCGAACACGAACTTGCTGAGCGCGAGACGGTCGTTGGTGGTCGACACCGTGGCCGAGAGGATGTTGACGTGGTGCTCGCTCAGGACCCGCGTGACATCACTGAGCAGACCCGAGCGGTCGAGTGCTTCGACCTGGATCTGCACGAGGAACACGCTCTTGGTCGTCGGGGCCCATTCGACGTCGATGAGGCGCTCGGGATCCTCGCGCAGCGACTTCACGTTCGTGCAGTCACCGCGGTGAACCGACACCCCGCTGCCGCGCGTGACGAAGCCGACGATCTCGTCGCCGGGGACCGGCGTGCAGCACTTGGCGAGCTTGACCAGGATGTCGGGGGCACCGCGTACCAGAACCCCCGAGTCGCCGCCGCGCGGGGCGCGACTGCGTCCGACCTGCGGCAGATCGATGGGACCGGTGGAGGTGTCGTCGGCGCTGACGAGGGCCGTGACCTTCTCGATGACCGACTGCGTCGAGACATGCCCCTCGCCCACCGCGGCGTAGAGGGCGGAGACGTCCTCGTAGTGGAAACCGCGCGCGACCTCGGTGAACGAGTCCTGGTTCATCAGGCGCTGGAGCGGCAGGTTCTGCCGGCGCATCGCTCGGGCGATCGAGTCCTTGCCCTGCTCGATCGCTTCCTCGCGTCGTTCCTTCGTGAACCACCCGCGGATCTTGTTGCGCGCACGGGTGCTCTTGACGAAGCCGAGCCAGTCCTGGCTGGGGCCGGCGTCGGGATTCTTGGAGGTGAAGACCTCGACGACGTCACCGGACTGCAGCTCGGTCTCCAACGGCACGAGGCGGCCGTTCACCTTGGCCCCCATCGTGCGGTGGCCGATCTCGGTGTGCACGGCGTACGCGAAGTCCACCGGCGTCGCGCCCTTGGGGAGCCCGATCACACGGCCCTTCGGCGTGAAGACGTAGACCTCTTTGGCGCCGATCTCGAAGCGCAGCGAATCGAGGAACTCCCCCGGGTCGGCGGTCTCGGCCTGCCAGTCCGAGATGCGCGCGATCCAGGCCATGTCGGTGTCGGAGGCCTTGGCATCCGTCTTCCCGCTCGCCATCCGCTCTTTGTACTTCCAGTGCGCGGCGACGCCGAACTCCGCCTGCTGGTGCATCTCGTGCGTGCGGATCTGGATCTCGACCGTGCGGCCGCTCGGCCCGATCACGGTCGTGTGCAGCGACTGGTAGAGGTTGAATTTGGGCGTGGCGATGTAGTCCTTGAAGCGCCCGGGAAGAGGTGTCCACCGCGCGTGGATCGCGCCGAGCACCGCGTAGCAGTCGCGTACGGTGCCCACCAGGATCCGGATGCCGATGAGGTCGTAGATGTCGTCGAACTCGCGGCCCCGCACGACCATCTTCTGATACACGGAGTACAGCTGCTTCGGCCGCCCCATGACGCGCCCGCGCACGCGCAACTCGCGCAGGTCGGCGTCGATGTTCTCGATGACGGTGTGGACGTACTGCTCGCGCTGTGGCGTGCGCTGACGCACGAGGCTCTCGATCTCGGCGTAGAGCTTGGGGTGGAGGACCGCGAACGAAAGGTCTTCGAGTTCGCTCTTGATCGCCTGAATGCCGAGACGGTGAGCGAGCGGAGCGTAGATCTCCAGAGTCTCGGTGGCCTTCTTCGCGGCCTTGTGCGGCGGCACAAAACCCCACGTGCGCGCGTTGTGCAGACGATCGGCGAGCTTGATCAGCAAGACGCGGATGTCGCGCGACATGGCCACGATCATCTTGCGGACCGTCTCGGCCTGCGCGCTTTCGCCGTACTTGACCTTATCGAGCTTGGTCACGCCGTCGACGAGCATCGCAACCTCGTCGCCGAAGTCGGCGGCGAGCTCGTCGAGGGGATACCCGGTGTCCTCGACCGTGTCGTGCAGGAGGGCTGCGGCGATGGCCTTGGGCCCGAGCCCGAGCTCGGCCAGGATCTGCGCGACCGCGAGCGGGTGCGTGATGTAGGGCTCGCCGCTCTGTCGCTTCTGTCCGTCGTGCGCCTTGTCGGCGACGGCGTAGGCGCGCTCGATGATGCCGAGATCGCCCTTGGGGTGGTGCGTGCGCACCGTTCTCAGGAGCTTGTCGACGTCATCGCGGCGGGCGGCGCGCGAGAAGATGCGCGGAACGAGCCGTCTCAGTGACGAGGGCGGTGGCGCCGGGGACGTGGTCTCGGTCATCGATCCCCTCCCCCGGGTGCTGCGATCAGTCTTCCCATCCTACGCCGCGTGGGACCGGTGCCCGCCGTCAGGCGGGGACACCGGCCTTCTCGCGAGCGGCGAGGATGCGACCGTCGCGCGCCTTCATGGGCGCCTCGTTCTCGCGCAGCAGCGCGTACATCGGGACGGCCACGAAGAGAGTGGAGTACGCCGCGACGATCGTGCCGACGAAGATCGACAGCGAGATGTCGCTCAGGGTACGCGCACCCAGCGGGACGCCGATGAACAGGATCGCGCCGACCGGGAGGATCGCGACCACGGTGGTGTTGATCGATCGGATCAGCGTCTGGTTCGCGGCGAGGTTGACCGATTCCGCGAACGTGCGGCCCGATATCTCGCCGTCTTCCCTCGTGTTCTCTCTCACTTTGTCGAAGACGACCGTCGTGTCGTACAGCGAGTACGACAGGATCGTGAGGAACCCGATCACGGCGGCGGGTGAGATCTCGAACCCGAAGACCGCGTAGACGCCGACGGTGATCACGAGCACGTCGACCAGGCCGATAATCGCGGCGACCGACATCTTCCAGGTGCGGAAGTACAGCGCCAGGATGACGAACGTCAGTGCCAGGAAGATCGACAGGCCCCAGAGGGACTGGCGCGTGACGTCCTCGCCCCAGGTCGGACCGATGAACGAGTTCGTGATCTCGGTCGCGGGCACTCCGTACCCGTCGGCGAGGGCCGACGAGACGTCCTGCGTCTGCTGATCGTCGAGCTGGTCCGTCTGGACGCGGACGGCCTGGTCGCTGATCGTGGTGACGCGCGTCGCCGCGCCCGGCACGACGGATGCCACGGCCTCGGTCGCGATCGCCTGGTCGAACGACGCGGGGTTCGAGACGGTGAACTGCGACCCGCCGGTGAACTCGATCGAGAACTGGATCGGGCGGATGAACGGCACGAGCGCCGCAGCGATCACGAACACCGCGGCGATGATGAACCAGAGGCGGCGGCGCTGGACGAACGGGAAAGAGGTCTTTCCCGAATAGAGGTCGTTTCCGAGCTGCGTCATGGAGCGCATCAGTCGTCTCCCTCCTTCGTGGAGCGGCTATTGCTCTGGGCTGCGGCGAGTTCGGCGCGCTTGCGCTCGGCGATCGTCTGTCGGCGCTGGGCCTCACCGCGCGAACGGCTCGCGCGGCCCGAGACCGCTGCGGCCGGGGCGCGGAACTGCGCGCGTCCGCGGTAGACGGCCCCGAGCGCTTCCGGGTCCATACCCGAGAGCGGGTGGCCGGAGCCGAAGAAGCGCGTCCGCGCGAGCAGCTGCATCACCGGGTGCGTGAACAGGATGAAGATCAGGATGTCGATCGCGGTCGTCAGGCCGAGCGTGAACGCGAAGCCCTTCACTGTGGCATCCGCGAGGATGTATAGCACGACGGCGGCGAGGATGTTGATCGACTTCGAGATGTAGATGGTGCGCTTGGCGCGGGCCCACCCGTCTTCGACGGCCGCCGTGATCGACTTGCCGTCACGGAGTTCGTCTCGGATGCGCTCGAAATAGACGATGAACGAGTCCGCCGTGAAGCCGATCGTGACGATGAGTCCGGCGACACCCGCGAGCGAGAGGCGGAAGCCCATACGCCACGCGAGGATGCAGAGCGTGACGTAGGTCAGCACCGCCATGACGCCGAGCGACGCGATGATCACGGTTCCGAGTGCGCGGTAGACCACCAGCGAGTAGATCGCGACGAGGCCGAGACCGATGAGTCCGGCGATGAAGCCGATCTGCAGCTGCTGCGAGCCCAGCGTCGCCGACACCGTGTCGGAGCTGACGACCGTGAAGCTCAACGGCAGGGCGCCGTAGCGCAGCTGGTCGGCGAGGGCCTTCGAGGTCTCCTGCGTGAAGCTGCCGGTGATGCTCGGGCGGCCGTCGAGGATGATGCCGTTCATCGACGGCGCCGAGAGCACCGTCCCGTCCAGGACGAACGCGAACTGGTTGAGCGGGGCCTGCTGGCCGTACAGGCGCTGGCTGATCTCGCCGAACTTCTGGGTGCCCTGGTCGTTGAAGGCGAGGTTGACCGCCCACTGACCGGTGTTCTGCTCCTGGCCGTTCGTGGCGTTGCTGATGTCGGTGCCGTCGAGCTCGACCGGTCCGAGGATGTACTTCACGCCGCGGTCGTCACTGCAGGTGATCAGCGGCTGGTCGGCGGGTGCCTGCGCGGGGGTGTTCGTGGGGTTCGCGCAGTCGTAGGCGAGGAACTCCGCCTGCAGGGCCGGCGTCACCCACGCCAGATCGCTGCCGTTCGTCGGCGAGGCCGTGGGCGTCGAGGGCAGTGCGGGGTCGGGTGTGGGGTAGGGCGTGTTCTGCCCGTCCTCCCCGACGAACGACGTCGCGGGCGAGCCGGTGAACAGCACGGCTCGCAGTTGCAGCTGCGCGGAGCTCTGGATCCGCTGGCGTGTGGCCTCGTCGGCCTGGCCCGGGATCTGGACGACGATGTTGCGGCCGCCCTCGGTGGCGACATCGGCCTCGCCGACACCCGAGGCGTCTACTCGCTGCCGGATGATCGACACGGCCTGCTGGAGCTGGTCACCGTCGGGCGCGGCGCCGTCGGTGGTCTGGGCGGCCAGGATGATCTGGGTTCCACCCTGCAGGTCGAGCGCGAGGTCGGGGGTCCAGGAGCTTTGCTGGAAGGCGTACACACCCAGTGCGTTGATCCCGAACAGCACGCCGGTGATGGCGAGCAGTCCGGTCAGTACGCGCCAGGCGTGGCGGACGGGAGTCGAGGGCGCCACGGAGTCGGCTTTCTATGCGGCGGTGAACGGTCGGGCGAGAAGCGGTCAGGCCTGAGGGCGGTCCTTGTCGTCGCGCTCGACCTCGGCCTGGCGGGCCGCGCGGTGGTCGTCGCTGATCGAGGTGATGTCGCCGTCGGCGACGCCCGCGATGTACTCGGCCTCGGACTCCTCGGCTTCAATGAACTCGTCTTCGGTGACGTATCCCTCGGCGGGGTTGACCACGCGGAGGACGGCCTGGCTGTGGACCCTGATCACGACGCCCGGAGCGATCTCGACATGGGCGGGCTTGTCGAGGTCTTCACCGTCGTACTCGACGATCGTGCCGTACAGGCCGCCCTGCAGCAGCACCTCGGAACCCGGAACGGTCTGGCGCGCCTTCTCCTCCTGCTCGAGCTTCTGCTTCTGCATGCGGCGACGCGAGCTGTAGAACATGAAGATCAGCAGGCCGATCAGGAGAATGATCAGGCCGTAATTGGCGAAGAAGTTCGCGAAATCCATGGAGGCGGTGCACCTTTCGAGTTAGGCGCGCCGTGCGGCTCTGCCTAAGGGGGTCGGGGAATCCCTCGCCGAGTATAGGTCATCCCCCTTGACTGAATCGGAGCAGCCCGTCGGGGTGGGGAGCGCCGAGGTGGTCGTACGCCTCGGGCGTCGCGACGCGGCCGCGCGGTGTGCGCCCCATGAAGCCGATCCGCACGAGATACGGCTCGACGACCGACTCGATCGTCTCCGGTTCTTCGCCCACGGCGACGGCGAGGGTGCTGAGGCCCACGGGCCCCCCGCGGAAGCGGCGCACGAGGGCGTCGAGCACCGCCCGGTCGAGGCGGTCGAGGCCGATGGCATCCACGTCGTAGAGGTCGAGGGCGGCGTCGACGGTGCGGACGTCGGCGTCGCCGGCATCCGTCCCGCTCGAGGGGCCGTAGACGACGAGGTAGTCGCGGACGCGACGCAGGAGTCGATTCGCGATGCGGGGCGTGCCACGGGAGCGGCGGGCGATCTCGGAGCGCGCGGCGCCGGGGAGGCCGACGTCGAGCATGGATGCCGAACGCGAGACGACGCGCTCCAGCTCTTCGGGCTCGTAGTACTCCAGGTGCGCGGTGAATCCGAAGCGGTCCCGGAGCGGGTTCGGCAGGAGCCCCGCGCGCGTCGTCGCCCCCACCAGCGTGAACGGGGCGAGGTCGAGGGGGATACTGGTGGCACCGGCGCCCTTGCCGACCATGATGTCGATCCGGAAGTCCTCCATCGCGAGGTACAGCATCTCTTCGGCGGAGCGTGCCATGCGGTGGATCTCGTCGATGAACAGGACCTCGCCGGGAGTCAGCGACGACAGCAGCGCGGCGAGATCGCCGGCGTGCTGGATCGCGGGTCCGCTCGACAGGCGCAACGGGCGCCCGCTCTCGTGGGCCACGATCATCGCGAGCGTCGTCTTGCCCAGGCCGGGAGGGCCGGACAGGAGGATGTGATCTGGCGAGCGCTGCTGGATCCTCGCCGCATCGAGCAGGAGCTGCAGCTGCCCGCGCACCTTCTGCTGCCCGACGAATTCGCTGAGCGACGTCGGGCGGAGCGCCCCCTCGATCGCGAGTTCGGTCTCGTCGTCGGGGGTGCCGGCGTCGCGGACGACGTCATCCACCGACCGGCTCCTTCCGCGCGGGACCGAGGAGCGCGAGCGTGAGCCGCAGCAGCGACTGCACCGAGGCGCGGTCGGCCTCGGCGGCGTTCTCTGCGACGGATGCCACGGCCTCGGCCGCGATGCGCTCGCTCCACCCGAGCCCGATCAGCGCCTGCGTCACCTGCAGGGGCACCTGCCCATGCGGGGCCACGGCGGCCGGAGCCTGGGCCGCGGGGACGGCGAGCTTGCCCGCGAGCTGCACGACGATGAGTTTGGCGGTCTTCGGACCGATGCCGGAGACGCGCTTGAACGGAGCGTCGTCGTCGTCGGTGACCGCCTGCGCGATCTGAGGGACCGTCAGGGACGACAGCACGCCCATCGCCGATTTCGGCCCGACTCCGGTGACACCGATGAGTTGGGTGAAGACCGTGAGCTCCTCGCGCGTCTCGAAACCGAAGAGCGACAGGGCGTCTTCGCGGACGACGAGGTGCGTGTGGACGTGAACCTCGTCGCCGACGTGGGTGCTGCGCGCGACCTGCGGGGTCACGGCCACGGAGAGCCCCACTCCCCCGACGACCACGACGAGTGCGTCGTCACCGACGTGCGCGGCGACACCCTGCAACGAAGAGATCATGCGACGAGCCTACGCGCCGGTTCGGACCTTTGTTCGATCGACACGCGCCCCCGCGGACGTCTGCCGCTTCTCGGCATCGCGCCATGCCTTCTGCGCGGGAGTGAGGGCGCCGCCGGTCGGGGCCGTCGCCGCTCCCCCGCGCCAGGCGTGGCACAGGGCGAGCGCGAGCGCATCAGCCGCGTCGGCGGGTTGGGGCAGCGCATCGAGGCGGAGTACCCGGGCGACCATCGTCTGCACCTGGAGCTTGTCGGCCGAGCCGTAGCCGGTGATCGCGGCCTTCACCTCGCTCGGCGTGTGGGTGGCCGCCGGGATGCCGTGCTCCGCGGCCAGCAGCAGCGCGATGCCGCTCGCCTGCGCGGTGCCCATCACGGAGTGGCGGTTGTTCTGCGCGAAGACGCGCTCGACGGCGACGACGTGAGGGTCGTGGGCGGCGAGGACCGAGCGGATGCCGGCCGCGATCGTGGCGAGGCGCTTCTCGATCGGATCGGTGACCGCCGAGCGCACCACGCCGACATGGACGAGGGATGCCGTGCGGTCGGGTGAGACGTCGACGACGCCGATTCCGCAGCGTGTCAGCCCGGGGTCGACGCCGAGGACGCGCAGGGAATGAGACACGACCCCCACGCTAGGCGCAGGGGTCGTGGTCTCGAGCAGGGCGCGCCCTTACTCGTCGTTCTCGAGCTCGGCCAGCACCTCGGGGCTCATGTCGAAGTTCGTGTAGACGTTCTGCACGTCGTCGCTGTCTTCGAGCGCGTCGATGAGGCGGAACACTTTGCGCGCGGTGTCGGCGTCGACCTCGACCTTGAGCGAGGGGACGAACTCGACGTCGGCGGAGTCGTAGTCGATCCCGGCCTCCTGCAGGGCCGAGCGAACCGTCACCAGGTCGCTCGCCTCGGTGATGACGCCGAAGCCGTCGCCGTGCGGCTCGACCTCTTCCGCACCGGCCTCGAGGACCGCGAGCATGACATCGTCTTCGGTCGTCCCCTCGGAGGGGACGACGATGACGCCCTTGCGGCTGAAGTTGTAGGCGACGCTGCCGGGGTCGGCGAGCGTGCCACCGTTACGGCTGAGCGCGGTACGGACCTCGGCCGCGGCGCGGTTCTTGTTGTCGGTCAGACACTCGATGAGGAACGCCACGCCGTTCGGGCCGTAGCCCTCGTACATGATCGAGGCGTACTCGACGGCCTCGCCGCCGATGCCGGCGCCGCGCTTGATCGCGCGATCGATGTTGTCTTTGGGGACCGAGGTCTTCTTGGCCTTGAGTACCGCGTCGAAGAGCGTCGGGTTGCCCTGGAGGTCCGCCCCACCGAGCTTGGCGGCGACCTCGATGTTCTTGATGAGCTTGGCCCACGACTTGGCGCGGCGGGCGTCGACGACCGCCTTCTTGTGCTTGGTCGTGGCCCATTTGGAGTGTCCGGACATGCGTTCCAGTCTAGAACGCGGGCGCGTGTCCGCCGGTGCGGCTGTGCACGCGGTCGAGGAACCGCGCGTGGAAGCGCGTCTCGCCGGTGGATTCGGGATGGAACGACAGGCCGAGAAGGTTGCCCTGCTCCACCGCCACGACGCGCCCGTCGGGCAGGGTCGCCAGCGGGATGGCATCCGGGCCCGTCTCGGTCACCACGGGCGCGCGGATGAACACGGCGTGCACCGGCGGATCCCCCAGGGCCGGAACCGCCAGGTCGGTCTCGAACGACTGCGTCTGAGAGCCGAAGGCGTTGCGCTGCACCCGGACGTCGAGTCCGCCGAAGGTGCGCTGGCCCGCGATCGCGCCGTCGATCCGGTCGGCGAGCAGGATGAGGCCCGCGCACGTGCCGAGCACGGGGAGCCCCTCGGCGATCGCCGCGCGGACCGGATCGAAGAGATCGAACGCGCGCGCGAGCTTGTCGATGACGCTGGACTCGCCGCCGGGGAGGACCAGCCCGTCGACGTCGGCGAGCTCCGACGCGCGCCGGACGGGCCGGGCGTCGGCGCCCAGGTCCGCGAGCGCGCGCAGATGCTCGCGGACGTCGCCCTGCAGGGCGAGGACGCCGACGCGCGGGGTGTTACCACCCACGCTCGGCCAGGCGGTGCGGAGCGGGCAGGTCGGCGACGTTGATGCCGACCATGGCTTCACCGAGTCCGCGCGAGGCCTCGGCCACGATCTTGGGGTCGTCGTGGAACGTCGTGGCCTTGACGATGGCGGCGGCGCGCTGCGCGGGGTTGCCCGACTTGAAGATGCCCGATCCGACGAAGACGCCGTCGGCCCCGAGCTGCATCATCATCGCGGCGTCGGCCGGGGTGGCCACGCCACCGGCGGTGAAGAGCACCACGGGGAGCTTCCCGGTCTCCGCGATCTCGGCGACGAGCTCGTACGGGGCCTGGAGCTCCTTGGCCGCGACGTAGAGCTCGTCCTTCGTCTTGGCGCGGAGGGCATTGATCTCGGAGCGGATCGTGCGGATGTGCTTGGTCGCCTCGGACACGTCTCCGGTGCCGGCCTCGCCCTTCGAGCGGATCATCGCCGCGCCCTCGGTGATCCGGCGCAGCGCCTCGCCGAGGTTCGTCGCGCCGCACACGAACGGCACGGTGAAGTTCCACTTGTCGATGTGGTTCACGTAGTCGGCGGGCGAGAGCACCTCGGACTCGTCGATGTAGTCGACGCCGAGCTCCTGCAGGATCTGCGCCTCGACGAAGTGCCCGATGCGGGCCTTCGCCATGACCGGGATCGAGACGGATGCCACGATGTCGTCGATCAGGTCGGGATCGCTCATGCGCGCGACTCCTCCCTGGGCGCGGATGTCGGCGGGAACGCGCTCGAGGGCCATGACCGCGACGGCGCCGGCATCTTCGGCGATGCGAGCCTGCTCGGCGGTGACGACGTCCATGATGACGCCGCCCTTGAGCATTTCGGCGAGTCCGCGCTTGACGCGGGAGGTTCCGGTGTCGGTCATTGTCGATTCCCTTCGCGCTTTCGGGTGCGCTCTGCTTTGGCTTAGGCCAAACCGTAGCACGACGCAGGACATAGGCTGGCCGAGGCGAAAGGGGACGAATGTCGGTCGACATCACCGGGCGCTCGGCATCCGAGATCGCAGCCGGACTGCGCGAACGGATCGAGCGCGGACACCTCCCCCCGGGCGACGCACTCCCGCCGGTGCGTACTCTCGCGACCGAACTCGGAGTCAACCGCAACACGGTCGTCGCGGCGTACCGGCAGCTGGCGCAGGCCGGGCTCGTCGTCGCGCGCGGGCGCGGCGGTACCCGCGTCGCCGAGCAGGCGCCCGTGGCGCAGGAGGGGTACGCGCCGGGCACCGTGCTGCGCGACGTCGGCACCGGCAATCCCGACCCCGGGCTCATTCCCGATCCGGCCGCTGCGCTCGCGCGGTCCGGACGACCCGTGTTGTACGGCGAGCCCGTCGTCGATCCGGGCCTGGAGACCTGGGCGCGCGAGTGGATGGCGGAGGGGCTCCCCGACGACCAGCCGCGGATCACCGTCACGAGCGGCGCCAGCGACGCGATCGAGCGACTCCTCGCGCAGACCCTGCAGCGCGACGACGCCGTCGCCCTCGAGGACCCCTGCTTCCTCTCCGCGCTGCACACCGTGCGCCAGGGCGGCTACCGCGCGGTGCCGGTGGCCGTGGATGCCGAGGGGATGACGGTCGACGGGCTCCGCGCCGCACTCGCTGACGGGGTGCGCGCCGTCATCTGCACGCCGCGCGCGCACAACCCCACCGGCGCCAGCTTGACCGCGGGACGCGCGGCGCAGCTCCGGGAGGTGCTCGCCGATCACCCGTACGTCCTGGTCATCGAGGACGATCACTTCTCGCTGCTGTCCCGGGTCCCCCTGCGGTCGATCATCGGGGCCACCCAGCAGCGATGGGCGCGCATCCGCTCCGTGTCCAAGTTCCTCGGACCCGACATGTGCCTGGCGGTCGTGGCATCCGATGCCGAGACCGCCGAGCGGCTCGCGCTGCGGCTCACC
>NZ_RBZY01000022.1 GCF_004022425.1 Microbacterium enclense
CCGGGGGCGGCCCCGGGACGGCCGCCCCTCATGACCCATTACGTCAACGACGACGGAAGGACACCCCATGAGCGATCGCACCACCGCACGGCCCCCCGCGACCCCCGGCACCGGTCACGGCCGCATCTCGACCGAAACCGTGCGCACCCTCGTCGGCTCGCACCGCACGCGCCGCACGTTCTGGCGCCGGCTCGCCCTCATCGGCCCCGCCTTCGTCGCGGGTGCCTGGCAGTTCGGCCCCGGCAACCTGACCACCGCGATGAACGCGGGCGCCCTCTACGGCTATACCCTGATCTGGGTCATCATCGTTTCGACGATCCTGATGATCTTCCTCACCGACATGAGCGTGCGGCTCGGCATCCGCACCCCGGTCTCGCTGATCTCCTCGATCAAGGACACCTTCGGAACCCGGGCGGGAGTCGTCGCCGGCATCGGCGTGTTCCTCATCACGCTGTGCTTCTCCGTCGGCAACGCCGTCGGCTCGGGCGTCGGCCTGGCGATGCTGCTGCCGGGCACGTCACCGGTGATGTGGACGGTCATCTGCACGGTGCTCGTCGGCACCATCCTGCTGCTGAAGAAGATCTACGGCGTCGTCGAGAAGATCCTCATCGCCATCGTGGCGCTCATGGCGTTCTGCTTCATCGCCTCCGCCTTCGCGTCCAACCCCGACTGGGCGGCGGCCGGAGCGGGTCTCATCCCCGTGATCCCCGGCGGTGCGTGGCTGCTCATCATCGGGCTGGTCGGCACCAACTTCTCCATCAACGCCGCGTTCTTCGCGTCCTACGGCACGAAGGCACGCAATCGCGATGAGAGCGAGTACCGCGACATCACGATCGTCGACACGATCCCCGGCATCGTCGCCCCCGGCGTCATGACCGCGCTCGTCATCGTCGTCTCCGCCTCGGTCCTCGGCCAGACGGGTGCCGACACCCCGGGCGCCTTCACCGGTCTCGCCCGCATCTTCGAGCCCGTCGCCGGCCCCGTGGGCGCCTGGATCTTCGCCCTGGGCTTCTTCGGCTCGGCGTTCTCGTCGATGATCCCGAACTGCATCGCCGGCGGGACGATGCTCTCGGATGCCATCGGCCGAGGCGCCTCCGCCGAAACCCTGGCGGCTCGCCTGGGGAGCGCGTTCATCCTCGCGTTCGGCCTCGGGGTGACCATCGCCTTCGCCGGCACCTCCCCGGTGCAGCTGATCGTCCTGGCCCAGGCCCTGACGGTGCTGTTCGCGCCGATCCTGGCCGCGCTCATCATCCTGATGGCGAACAACCGCAAGCTCATGGGGTCGCTGCGCAACCGCTGGTGGCAGAACCTGCTCGGCGTCGTCGGCCTGATCGCCGTGTTCGCCCTCTCGATCCGGTTGATGATGAGCCTGATCGCGGGATGACGGTGACGTTCAGCGGCCCCGGTCCGAGCGGACCGGGGCCGCTGTGCATCACCCCGCGGTTCTCGTGCTCACCACCCCGACCATCTCTCGAGCGCCGCGTAAGCGGCATCCCGAGCCTCCGAACTCGACAGGAAGACGTCGTGCAGCGCCCCGTCGAGGCGGACGATGGTGACCTCCCGGGCGATGCGGGTGGCCGCGCGAGCGATGTCGTCGACGACGAGCACGGAGTCGGACTCCCGCATCGCGTCGCTCCACGACAGCGCCGACGTCGACCGCGCCGACAGCAGCACCAGCGCCGGGCAGCCGATCTCGACCCCGGATGCCACCCGCGCGTGGCCGGCGACCACCGCCGCGAGCCATCCGGGATGCGTCGGGAAGCCTCGCGCCGGCCGCCACCCCTCGGGGCTGTCGGGAAGGGTCCCCACCTCGCGCTGTGCGCGCGTGTAGAACCCGAGATCGACGGCCGGGTGCGTCCCGAGCGGGTCGATGCGGGCGCGCGCGTTGAGGATCGGGGCCAGCGCCTGCCGTCCGAGCGGACCGAGCTGCAACTCGAGCCACGGGCTGTTCAACACGACGGCGTGCGCCCGCCCCGGGTGCCGCGCCGCCCACAGCGTCAGCGTCAATCCGCCCGTGCTGTGTCCGAGCAGCACGAGACGACGGCCGTCGCCCTCGGTGCCCATGGCATCCAGCGCCGCCTCGATGTCGGCGTCGTACACGTCGAGCGCGGCGACATACCCGCGCGTCTGCCCCGGTCGGATGCTGCGCCCATACTTGCGCAGGTCCAGCGCGTGGAACCGCGCGCCGCGATCGGTGAAGAAGTGCGCGAGGGCCGTCTGGAAGAAGTAGTCCGACCAGCCGTGCACGTACAGCACGTCCACCTCGCGCCACGGCCCGAACAGCCGGGCACCGGGGTGCGGCATCGCGCGCACGAGCGTCGCGACGACCTCCCCCTCGTCGTCGGTGCCGAGCGGCAGCGTCTGCTGTTCGAACCCGTTGCCGAGGATGTCCGGATGCCACTCCCCCATGGCCCCACCCTACGGCCGGGGCCTCAGGTGCGCTGCTGCTCCTTCGCCTGGCGTTCCCGGGCCCGCTCGAGAGCGCGCTTGCGCGCGGTACGGGCGTCCTCCTCGAGCTTCTCGGCCTTCGCCTCGTCGCGCGTGAGATTGACGCCGGTCTCCGGGTCGAACAGGTGCAGGGAGTCCGGCGAGAACCACAGGTGGGCGGCATCCCCGGCGCGAATCGCGCTCATGGCATCCAGCGCCACGACCAGTTCGGTGCGCAGGCTCTCACCGTCGAGGTCGCGGTCGAGCTCCGACAGCTTGTCCTTCACCGTCGCGTCGGTCTCGTACGGCACGTAGGCGTAGAGCACCTCGCCGAGCCACTCGGTCATCTCGATGTCGAGCTCCGCGGTGACGCCGCCCGCGAGGTCGCGCTCCGTGGCATCCGCGTCCTCGAACGCGTCGGGACGGATGCCGACGATGACGAGGTCGCGCCCCTCGACCGCGGCCCGCAGACGGTCGTCCAGCGGCACGTCGGCAATCGGCAGCCGCAACACGTCGCCGTCGACGGTTCCGCTGAGGAAGTTCATCGGCGGTGAGCCGATGAAGCCCGCCACGAAGAGGTTCACCGGCTGGTCGTAGAGCCCGCGCGGGCTGGCGACCTGCTGCAACTCACCGCGACGCAGCACCGCCACGCGGTCGCCGAGGGTCATCGCCTCGGTCTGGTCGTGGGTGACGTAGACCGTGGTGATGCCGAGCGAGCGCTGCAGGCGGGCGATCTCGGTGCGCATCTGACCGCGCAGCTTCGCGTCCAGGTTCGACAGCGGCTCGTCGAAGAGGAACGCGCTGGCATTGCGGACGATGGCGCGGCCCATCGCCACGCGCTGACGCTGGCCGCCGGACAGGTTCGCGGGCTTGCGCTCGAGGTGCTCGTCGAGCTCGAGCAGCTTCGACGCCTTCCGCACGCGCGCGTCGATCTCCTTGTCGTCGAGGTCGCTGGATTTCAGCCGCATCGGGAACGCGATGTTCTCGTAGACGGTGAGGTGGGGGTACAGCGCGTAGTTCTGGAACACCATCGCGAGGTTCCGGTCCTTCGGCGCCTTGTCGTTGACCACCTCGTCGTCGATCTTCAGTTCGCCGTCCGAGATGTCCTCCAGGCCCACGATCATGCGCAGGAGCGTCGACTTGCCGCAGCCCGACGGTCCGACGAGGATCACGAACTCGCCGTCAGCGATGTCGAGGTCGACGCCCTTCACGGCCGTGAACCCGTCGTCGTACGTCTTGACGATCCGGTTGAGAGTGATGGATGCCATGGGATCTCTCCTTTAACCCTTGACCGCGCCCTGGGTCAGACCCGAGACGATGCGGCGCTGGAAGATGACGACGACGATGACGATGGGGATGGTCACGACGATGGCCGCGGCCGAGATCGCGCCGGTGGGTTCTTCGAACTGCGACGCCCCGGTGAAGAAGGACAGCGCCGCGGGCACCGGGCGGGCGGCATCCGTCGAGGTCAACGAGATGCCGTAGACGAAGTCGTTCCACGCGATGAAGAACGCGATGATCGCGGTCGTGAAGACGCCGGGGGCGGCGAGGGGGACCACGGTCTTGCGGAACGCTTCGAACGGGGTCGCGCCGTCGACCTGCGCGGCCTGCTCGAGTTCCCACGGGATCTGCCGGAAGAAGGCGGCGAGGGTCCAGATCGAGATCGGGAGCGTGAGCGACAGGTACGGGATGATGAGCCCGAGCCACGTGTCGTACAGGCCCACCACGCGCCACAGGTTGAACAGCGGCGTCACGATCGACACGATCGGGAAGACCGACACCGCGAGCGCGGTGGTGAGGATGATCCGCTTGCCGGGGAAGTCCAACCGCGCGATCGCGTACGCGCACAGGGTGGCGAGCACGACGGCGATGAACGTCGCGATCAGCGAGATGCCGATCGAGTTGCGCAGCGCCGGGAGGAACAGGTCCTGGGCGCTGCCGCCGGGGGCGAGGATCGTGGCGTAGTTGTCGAGCGTCCACTCTTCGGGCAGAAGCGTGCCCGAGAAGAGCCCCGCCGGGGTCTTGAACGACGTCATCGCGATCGAGAACACCGGGAAGAGCGACCAGACCAGCACGACGGCGATGATCACGATCCAGGTGATCCGCTGGGGCCAGGTCATTGCGCGCATCAGGAGTTCCTTCCCGCCGAGAGGTCGACTTTGAAGCCCTTGATGAAGATGCCGGCGATGATCAGGACGCTCAGGAACAGCAGCACCGAGATCGCGGAGCCGAGGCCGATCTCCAACCGGCCGATCGAGGTGTTGTACGCCAGCAACGACAGCGCCTCGGTGTCGTTGGCACCGGCGGTCATGATGAAGATGTTGTCGAAGATGCGGAACGCCTCGAGCGTGCGGAACAGCACCGCGACCATGATCGCGGCCTTCATGTTCGGCAGGATCACGCGGCGCAGCACCTCCCACGCGGTGGCGCCGTCGACCTTCGCCGCCTCCTCCAGGTCGCCCGGCACCTGCGCGAGACCCGACAGCAGCAGTAACGAGATGAAGGGGGTCGTCTTCCACACCTCACTGAGGATGATCACGACCAGCGACGTGCCCTGCGAGGCGAACCAGTTGAGGTTCTCGTCGAACCCAGGGATCCACGACAGCCAGTTGTTGACGTACCCGCCGGAGTTGATGTCGAAGGCGTAGAAGAACGCGAACGCCGAGACGACGGTGATGATGCCGTAGGGCACGAGGATCGCCGTGCGGGCGAAGCCCCGGAGCTTCTTGATGGCCCGGTGCATCACGAGGGCGAACCCGAAACCGATGATGAGCTCGAGCAGCACGGTCACGACGGTGATGAAGAGGGTGACGCCCATCGACTGCCAGAAGGCCGGGTCGCTGAGGATCACCTGGTAGTTGCGGAACCAGATGAACTCGCGGTCGCCGGGGGCGGTCAGCCGCAGGCTAAACAGCGAGTCCCACAGCGCCTGCACGATCGGGTACAGCGTGACCAGCAGCATGATCCCGAACGCCGGTCCCGCCAGCATCCACCCGAGACGCGCCTCGGCGCGGGAGCGGTCGGACCGGCGCTTCTTGGGAGCGGGCTTCGCCCCCGCGCGGTCGGTATCGGTCCGGAGCTTGCCGGCCGCGGCGATTTCGGCGGTCACAACAGCCTCTCCCCTCTCAGCACCGCGAGGATGAAGTCGGTCGAGGTCTGCGGCGTCGAGTCCGGGTTCACCGCGTTGGGCGGATGCCACGTGCGCTGCAGGCCGATGGAGATCTCGTTGTAGTACGGAGTCTGCGGACGCGGAGCCCCGAGATCGAGCGACTCCCGGATGGTGTCGGCCATCGGGAACTTCTCCTGCACCTCGGGGTCGTCGTAGGCCGCGGTGTTCGAGGGCGGGTTGCCGTTCGTGACGAAGTACTGGGCCTGGTTCTCGGGGCTGACGATGCACGCGACCGCCTGCCAGGCGAGATCCGTGTGCTCGCTGTACGCTCCGACGCCGAGGTTGATCCCGCCGACCGGCGGAGCCGCCGGGGTGCCGGCATCCACGCGGGGGTAGACCGCCCAGCCGAGATCGTCCACCACGTCGGGAGCGGCCCCTTGCATCGCGGGGTACACGAAGGGCCAGTTGACCATGAACGAGCCGTCGTCACCCTGGAAGAGGTTCATGCTCGCGTTCTCGTCGGCCGTCGGCAGTCCCGACCCGCCCAGCCCCGAGGATCCGATGCGCCCGATGATGTCGGCCGCTGCACGCCCGGCGTCGGTGTCGAGGCCCAGCTGCATGTCCTCGGGCTTGGCGTCGGGGTTCTCGAGGATCTCGCCGCCGGCCGAGGCGACGAGAGCGTTGATCCACACCGTCATCGATTCCGCGAGCGCACCCTGCACGCCCACCTGCTTGTCCTGCTCCTCGGCAACCTGGATGATCTGGTCCCACGTCACCGGCTGGGTCATGTCGAGGCCCGCGGCCTCGGCGACGGACGTCCGGTACCACAGCAGCTGCGTGTTGGCCCAGAACGGCACGGTGACGAGCTCGTCGTTCCAGCTGGCGGACTGCACCGCTCCCTTGACGACCCCGTCGGTGTTCTGCAGATCTTCCGGCACGGGAGCGAGGAAACCGGGTTCGGCCAGCTCGGGGATGAACGGCGGATCCAGGCTCATGATGTCGAGCGACCGGTCGCTGGCCGCGAGGCGGCGAGCCAGCTGCTCGCGCTGCGACGCCGCATCGCGCGGCAGCAGAGAGGTCTCGATCCGGTAGGCCCCGTCCGCGGCCTCGGTGCAGGATGCCGCGATCTCGGCCTGACCGCCGTCGTCGGGGTTGATGTACCACGTGAGCGTCGGCACGCCGCCGTCCGCGGAACAGGCTCCGAGCGTGCCCGCCAGCGCGAGCGCCGAGGCCCCGGCCACGATCCGTCTCACCGTTCGCATCCGGCCCCCTCGCCTCATCGGGGGCTCCGGCGCCCGCCGTCGTTCACTCCATCCTGCCGATGGGGGTCGATTCCGGTCGCGAGGGTTGCCTCGGCCGTGGGGCGGGTGTTACTCGCGCGCGGGGGCGGAGGCGATGACGCCGGCTACTCGCCGCGCGAGACCCGGATCATCTCGTCGCGCGGGACGACTTTGATACGGGCGCGCTCGTGCGGGGCGCCGAGGGCCATCTCGTGCTCGTCGAGGCGGTGCCAGCCGTCGAGGTCGGTCCAGCGGACCCCGCGCTCGGCCAGGAGCGCCGGGATCGCCTCTTCCTCGGGGTGCGCCGGGCGCCACCACTCGGCCTGGTCGTTGATGACGTGGCGCACCGTCTCCATGGCATCCGACTTGGTGTGCCCGATGAGGCCCACGGGTCCGCGCTTGATCCAGCCCGTGGCGTACAGGCCCGGCATCCGCTCGTTCGAATCGGATGCCAGCACCTGACCCTCGTGGTTCGGGATCACGCCGTGACGCTCGTCGAACGGCACGTCGGTCAGCGGCGAGCCGAAGTAGCCGACGGCGCGGTAGATCGCCTGGATCGGCACCTCGCGGATCTCGCCGGTGCCCGTGACGCCGCCCTCGGCGTCGGGCCTCGTGCGCTCGTACTTCAGCGCGGAGACGCGGCCCTCGGCATCCGTCACGACCTCCAGCGGCTTCGCCCAGAAGTGCAGGTGCAGGCGGCGCGAAGCCTCGCCCCCGGCGTTGTTGACGCCCGGGCGGGTGCGCCACTCCTGCAGGACGCGGTCGATGACCTTGACCTGCTTGTTCGTCTGGATCGCGGTGAGCGACGCCTCGTCGTAGTCGAAGTCCTCGTCGTACACGACCATGTCGACGTCGCGCAGCTCTCCGAGTTCGCGCAGCTCGAGCGGCGTGAACTTCACGTGCGCGGGTCCGCGGCGGCCGAAGACGTGCACGTCGGTCACCGGGGAAGCCTTGAGTCCCTGGTAGACGTTGTCGGGCACCTCGGTGGGAAGCAGGTCGTCGGCGTGCTTAGCGAGCATGCGGGTGATGTCGAGCGCGACGTTGCCGTTGCCGATGACGGCGACGGACTCGGCCTCGAGCGGCCACTCGCGCGGCACATCGGGGTGGCCGTCGAACCAGCTGACGAAGTCGGCGGCACCGTAGGACCCCGTCGCGTCGATCCCGGGAATGTCGAGGTCGGCGTCGCGGATCGCGCCGGTGGCGAAGATGACGGCGTTGTAGTGCTGCTTGAGGTCGTCGAGCGTGATGTCGGTACCGAAGTTCACGTTGCCGAAGATGCGGATGTCGCCGCGGTCGAGCACTTCGCGAAGCGCCGTGATGACGCCCTTGATGCGCGGGTGGTCGGGGGCCACGCCGTACCGGACGAGACCGTAGGGAGCCGGGAGCTGCTCGAACAGGTCGATCGACACGTCGAACCGGCGCTCGGCCTTCAGCAAGATGTCGGCGGCGTAGATGCCGGCGGGGCCGGCGCCGACGATGGCAAGGCGCAACTTCGTCATGGAGGTCCTCTCGATCGCGATCGGGGGTGGGAAAAGATCAGGCGGAGCGGTCGGCCACGGCGCGGGCGAACCGCGTCAGGGCCTCGCGGACGGCCCCGTCCGGCAGCGGTGCGAGCGCGTCGATCGCGTCCTGCGACCACCGGTGGGCGAGGTCGAGGGTCTCGCGCGTCGTCTCGTGCTCGCGCAGCTCGGTGAGGGCGTCGTCGAGGATCGCCGGGTCGGCGCCCGCCGCGATCCGATCCTGGCCCTCGTCGATGCGGGCGCGCAGATCGGCCGAAGCCTGGTCGGAGCGGTGGCCCAGCAACAGGTACGGCATCGTCGGCACGCCCGCGCGCAGGTCGGTGCCGGGGACCTTGCCCGTCTCGGACGGGTCGGGCGACAGGTCGATGACGTCGTCGAGCAGCTGGAAGGCGACACCGGCCTTCTCGCCGAAGACGATCATCGGGGCTTCGAACTCCTCGGGGGCACCCGAGTAGATGACGCCCGACTGCGCCGCCGCGGCGATCAGCGAACCGGTCTTGTCGGCCAGCACCCGCAGGTAGAACTCCACGGGCTCGTCGCCCTCCTGCGGACCGACGGTCTCGTGCATCTGCCCCAGCACGAGCCGCTCGAACGTGTCGGCCTGCAGCTGGATCGCTCGCTCACCACGACGAGCCATGAGCTGGCTCGCGCGCGAGAACAGCAGGTCGCCGGTGAGGATCGCGATGTTGTTGCCCCACACCGTCTGGGCGCTGGGAACGCCGCGGCGCTTGTCCGCCCCGTCCATGACGTCGTCGTGGTAGAGCGAGCCGAGGTGGGTGAGCTCGAGGGCCGTGGCCACCTCGACCACCTCCGTCGTCGTGCCCCGACCGAGCTGAGCGGTGAGGATGGCGAGCATCGGGCGCACCCGCTTGCCACCGGCTTCGTACAGGTAGCGCGCGGTGACATCGGCGAGCTTGTCGGCGCTGCGCACCTCGCGCTCGAGCGCGCTCTCGACGAGGTCGAGGCCGGCCTCGACGGTGGAGAGCAGGGTGCGTGCGCGCAGCCCGCCGAAGATGCGGTCACTCAGGCCCAGCTTGCCCGACAGGCGGGTGCCGGCCGCGGGCGGTCTCGGGGTCACGGTTTCAGCCTATCCTGGCCCGGTCCGGGGCAGCCGCCGGTATCTCGACGGTTGACAGCGGGAGCCTCCTCGCGGCTACGCGCCGGGGGCGATCCCGCGGTGCAGAGCCACGATGCCGAACGTGAGGTTGCGGTAGGCCACATCGGCCCACCCCGCGTCCCGCATCCAGGCCGCGAGCGTCGGCTGGTCCGGCCAGTCGCGGATGGATTCGTTCAGGTAGTCGTAAGCGTCGGCGTTGGAGCTCATGGCCTTCGCGACGACCGGTAGGACGCGGTCGTTGTAGAAGCGGTACAGGCCGCTGAAGGCGCGGGACGGCGGATGCGAGAACTCGCACACGACGATGCGACCCCCGGGCTTCGTGACGCGGCGGAGCTCCCGCAGCGCGCGGCGGGGATCGTTGACGTTGCGCAGGCCGAACGACATGGTCACCGCGTCGAACTCGCCGTCCTGGAACGGCAGGTCGATGGCATCCGCCTGCACGAACTCGAGGTTCGGAACGTCGCCGTGACGGCGACGCCCCTCCGCGATCATGCCGCGCGAGAAGTCGGCGGCGACGACGTGCGCGCCGCTGGGCACGAACGCCATCGACGAGGTTCCGGTGCCGGCGGCGAGGTCGAGGATCCGCTCGCCCCGCTTCGGCGCGACGGCCCGCAACGTCGCGACGCGCCAGAACCGGTCGTTGCCGAGGCTCAGGACGGAGTTGGTGCGGTCATAGGCCGCGGCCACCTGGTCGAACATGCCGCTGACGCGCTGGGGGTCCTTGCCGAGGTCGGCGCGGTTCGGGTCGCTGCTCACCCGTCGAGTCTAGGCGCGGCCGGACGCGTCGTCCCCGGGTTGCGCGAGCGCGGCGAGACGCTGCAGCCACGGACCGGTGACCTCGTCCGAGAAGGGCGCCTCGGCGGCACGGACCCGATGCTCGAGGTCCAGCGCCACCGCCTCGAGGTGCGCGACGATCTCCGCCGGGTATCCGTACCGCACGCGGTGGTCGTCCCACTCGTCGCGGTCGTCGATCCACGTTCCGCGCTCGTCGGTGCGGCGGACGACATCGAGGTCCATGTCGATCCCTACCGGGGCGCCGTCGGCATTCCACCCGGCGTCCCAGGCGAGGTCGATGTACACGGCCACCGGGTGCGGAGCGGCGTTGTGCGTGAAGGCCCAGTCGCCGCTGGCGGGGACGAGCGTCACGTTCGGTTCACGGCAGACGAACTCCCGTCCGGGACGGACGCTGCGCCACCCGATCTGCTGGCCGAACCAGTCGCCCCACTCGTCGGAGCCGAGGTAGACGGAGTCCTGCTCCCAGTGGGGGGACCCGTCCCACTTGCGCCAGCGGAACACGAGCCGGGTGCCGGGTGCGGGGCGGGAGGTCATGCCGCGAGTCTAAGTCGCGGTCTAGGCTGGAACGGTGCAGCAAGCGGCGGATGACCTGGTCCCGCGTCTGCGCGTCGTGACGCGCGAGCTGCATCCGATGGACGACGTGCTGGACTACACCCCCGGCTACGACCCGCTGTTCTGGAGCCGCCGCGGAGAGTCGCTCGCCGGCTTCGGCGACCTGCTGAC
Organism: Microbacterium enclense; assembly: GCF_004022425.1. Lineage (GTDB taxonomy): Bacteria > Actinomycetota > Actinomycetes > Actinomycetales > Microbacteriaceae > Microbacterium > Microbacterium enclense_A. Next base: position 10,972 of record NZ_RBZY01000022.1, read on the forward strand.
GCTGCGGTACACCGGCGCTCAGCCGGGGGATGCGACGATCGCGGATCGGTGGCGCCGGATCGCCGCCGCGGCCGAGGTGGATGACCCCCTCTGCCTTCCCGGCACCGGCCTCGTGGCCTTCGGCTCGTTCGTGTTCGACCCCCGTTCGGAGCGCGAGAGCGTGCTTCGCGTCCCCGGCACGATCGTCGGACGCCACGGCGGGCGCGCGTGGGTCACGCGGCTCGCCTTCGCCGATACCCCCGACGAGCCCGAACCCGACCTCCCGCCCCGGTCCCCGTTCGGTCCGCACTGGTCGGCGACGCTCGGTCCCGGTCGGCAGAGCGCGGAGGGATACCAGGATGCCGTCCGCCAGGCGATCGACGCGATCCGGGCGGGCGAGGTCGGCAAGGTCGTGCTCGCGCGCGACATCGTCGGGACGGTTCCCGCCGGCGCGGACCGACGTCGACTGCTGCGGGCGCTCCTAGAGGGCTACCCCGACTGCTGGGTCTTCGCGGTGGACGGTCTCATCGGCGCGAGCCCCGAAACCCTCGTCACCGTGTCGCGCGGGACGGTGACCGCTCGCGTGCTGGCGGGGACCGTTGCGCGCGGGGGCGACGCCGACAGCGATGTCGCCGCGGCGGTCGCGCTCACCGAGAGCGCGAAGGATCAGGAGGAGCACCGCTTCGCCGTGCAGAGCGTCCTCGCCTCCCTCCGTCCGCACACCTCGGCCCTGGCGGCGGGCGAGCAGCCCTTCACGCTGAAGCTTCCGAACGTCTGGCACCTCGCCACGGACGTCGAGGGCGAGCTGTCGGAGGCGGCATCCGCGCTCGACCTGATCACCGTGCTCCACCCCACCGCCGCCGTCGCGGGCACCCCGACCGCCGCGGCGATGGAGGTCATCCGACGTCTCGAGCCGTTCGACCGCGGCCGCTACGCCGGGGCCGTCGGCTGGATCGGGGCGTCCGGCGACGGGGAGTGGGCGATCGCGCTCCGATGCGCGCAGATCGACCCCGCCGCCCCGTCGTCGCCGACCGCGCCGATCACCGCGTACGCGGGGGCCGGAATCGTCGCCGACAGCGTGCCTGAGTCCGAACTCCTCGAGACGCGCGTGAAGTTCCGCCCGATCGTCGAGGCTCTGGCCTAGGACTCCGCCAGCCGCTGCTTCTCGGTCGCGATGTCGTAGTCGGCGGCGGGCCACTGCGGGTCGATGTCGGTGAGAGCGTCGAGAAGCAGCTGCTGCACCGCGAGCCGGGCGTACCACTTGCGGTCCGCGGGCACGACGTGCCACGGGGCGATCGGCGTCGACGTGCGCTCCAACGCCACCTGGTAGGCATCCATGTACTCGTCCCAGAGGGCGCGCTCGTCGACGTCGGACGGGTTGTACTTCCAGTGCTTGTCGGGACGGTCGAGGCGGTCGGCCAGCCGCTCGCGCTGCTCGTCCTTCGAGATGTGCAGCATGACCTTCACCACCCGGATGCCGAGCTCCGCCGCCTCGGCCTCGAAGGCGACGATCGCGCCGTAGCGGCGCTCGATCTCCTCCGCGGGAGCGAGCTGCCGGACGCGTCCGATGAGCACGTCCTCGTAGTGCGAGCGATCGAAGACGCCGAGGCGCCCGGCATCCGGGAGACGCTTGCGGATCCGCCACAGGAAGTCGTGCGAGAGCTCCTCGGCGGTGGGCTTCTTGAACGACGCCAGCTCCACGCCCTGGGGATCGACGGCCCCGACGACGTGCTTGACGATGCCGCCCTTGCCTGCCGTGTCCATCGCCTGCAGGACCAGCAGCACCGAACCGGTGGCCGTCCCCGCGACGCTCTCGGCGAAGAGGCGCTCCTGCAGATCCGCGAGGGGCTCGACGCCCGCCTCCAGGTCGGCCTTGCCCTGCTCCTTGTCTCCGTCATAGCCCGGGGTGGACCGCGTATCGACGTCGGCGAGACGGAACCCCGGCTCGACACGGAGGGCATCGAACGCGGGCGTGGACCAGGTGCTGTGCGAACTCATCGTCACATCGTGACGTGCGGATGCTCGGGATGCCAGCGGTTGACGGACCGTCCTCAGCGCGCCAGCGGCACCTCGATGAGCTGTCGCCCGGCTACCGCCGAAGTGAGCGCTTGATCGAGTGCGACGCGAGTCGTCACGCGACGGTACTCCCAGCCGAACGCCAGGGCGAGGTGCTCGAGCCGCGCGTTCTGGGGCGTGTACTGCACGCGCTCCATCGCGTCGACGCCGGCCACTCCCGCCACCTCCAGACCGTCGAAGATCGTCCCGCCGCCGTCGTTGCCGACGACGACCTGCAGGCGCGGCTCGTGCTCCTCGGGCGGGAGCAGCAAGGCGCCGACGTCGTGCAGGAACGCGAGATCTCCGAGGATCAGACGCGTGACGCCGGGGCGGTCCTCGCCCTGGCTCGCGAGAGCGACCCCGGTCGCGGTCGCGATCGTGCCGTCGATGCCCGCGAGTCCCCGGTTGGCGTGGACCGCCACCCTCTTGCCCGCCAGCAGCTCGTCGGCGACGCGCACCAGACGCGACGACCCGAACACGAGCCGGTCGTGCGGCCAGGTCGCGCGCCAGACGGCGTCGACGAGAGCGGCCCGGTCGACGGGCGCGCGCATGACGGCGACCTCGGCGTTGATCGCCCCGAGACGTTCGTGCGGCACGGCCGAGCTGAGTCCGTCGGCATCGGGCGCCGGCGGGCTGAGGTCGACGGCGGCGGCCCGAGACGCCCGCATCCACTCCCCCAGCCACTCGCGGTCCGACGCCTCGCCTGCGCGCACGGCATCCACCGCCCGGGTCTGGCCGTTCAGGTTCACGGGCTCGCCGGGCCCCCGCACCGCGATCACGTCGACGTCGTCGCGCCCCAGCAGGAGCGCGACCTCACGACTGAGGGTGGGATGACCGAAGACGACGACCCGCTCGACACGACCGCCGAGATGGGCCTCGCGCAGCAGGGCGCGATACGCGTGGACGACGTGCCGACCGAACCGTGCACCGCTGACGATCTCGGCGACCAGCGGGAGACCACCCAGATGGGCGAGTTCTTCGGCGGCCGGGCCCGCGTCCGCTCCAGCCACGACGATGGTGCGCGGCCCCGGGTCGAGGACGAAGACCGCGTCCGATTCGGGGGCGACATCGGCGGTCCCGATCCCGCCGCCGCCCTGGTAGAGCGCTCCCGACGCGTCGATCCCGGTGGCCTCGTCGGCCGGAGCGGAGCGAGTGGCGCGCTCGAGGAGCCACGCGGGTACCGCCCCCGCGAGGGGCTCACGCACCGGGACGTTCAGGTGGACGGGCCCGGCGGCACGCGCACCCTCGCCGACGGACGCGGCGAGGGCCGTCGCCGCGATGGCGTCGAAGTCGTCGGTCTGCGGGGTCGTGGCATCCGGATCCACCACTTCCGGAACCGGGAGGTCTGCTTCGAACCGGGTCGCCGAATGGAAGAGCCCGGGCTGACGCGTCGTCTGATTGGCCCCGACCCCGCGCAGTTCCGGTGGGCGATCCGCGGTCACCAGCAGCAGGGGAATGCCGGAGTGATGAGCCTCCAGCGCGGCAGGCAGGAGGTTGGCGACCGCGGTGCCCGACGTGCAGATCACGGCGGCGGGCACACCGGTTTCGCGGGCGATTCCGAGGGCGGTGAAGCCCGCGACGCGTTCGTCGATGCGTACGTGCAGACGCACGAGCCCGGCACGCTCGAGTTCCGCCGCGACCAGGGCGAGCGCCTGCGAACGCGACCCGGGGCTGACGACCAGGTGCCGCACCCCGCGCGAGACGAGGCCGGCGAGCAGCGCCGCGGTCGCATCGGTGGCCGGGGCCTGCGGCCCCCGTTCCGCCGATTCCACGCTCAGCCGACGGCGCCGCGCTGACCGCGCGTGTCGTCGTCGCCCTTGCCGGGCGTGCCGTCGCCGTCGTCGCCATCGGCCTCGGGGGCCGGGCGGGTGTCGCGGGGATCGTCGGCCTCGGAGTCGAGCTGCGCGAGCTCTTCCTCCAGGCGGCGGATGCGCTCGTCCTGATCGGCGCGGGCATGGGCCGAGAGGCCGCCGAGGAACTCGGGATCGTCGTCGGGCGCCCGACGTGCGGCCTGCTGCGAGGTGCGGCCCCGTCCGACGATGAACCACAGGATGCCACCGAGAACGGGGAGCAGGATCACGATCACCAGCCACGCGGGCTTGCTGACTCCGCGATGGCGGGTCGCCGGTTGAACGGCGCAGTCGACGATCGTGTAGACCCAGAACGCGGTCGCCACGAGCGCCAGGATCAGCAGCAGGCGTGCCATCCTCCGATTCTACCGGCGCTGCCTGGACGGGGGCCGGGCGCCGGGCGGCGATGGCTCGGTCGTAGAGTGGTTGTATGCGTGCCCGTTCCGCCCTCGTCTATACGGTGCTGCGTCTGCTCGCGTTCCTCGTGCCGCTCGGCATCCTGCTGCTGTTCCCGGTCTTCCGCGAGCTGCCGTGGCTGGCCGCGGTCTTCGCCGCTCTCATCGGCCTGAGCCTGTCGTTGCTGTTCCTGCGTCGGCCGCTGGATCACGTGACCGGCGACCTCGCCGAGCGCCGTGCCGAACGCCGCGCCGCGAACCGTCGCACGGCGGCCGAGCGCGACGCCGATGTCGAGGATGCCGTGGTGGACTCCACGCACGACGACCGCGGAGAGGCCGCGGACCCCGAAGCCCGCCGCTGAGCTCTCAGGCCACGAACGCCCAGAACAGGATCGCGCCGTACCCGACCGAGGTGAAGCTCGTGACCTGCAGCGCCACGATAAGTTCGCGGGGCGCGCGGTAGGTCCAGACGATGAGGATCGCCGAGAGCGCTCCGAGCAGCGCGATGAGCGTGAGCCACGCGATGGGGTACACCAGCGCCAGGAACGCCGCGATACCGAACGGCACGAGCACGAACAGCGTGAACAGCACCTGCGTCGCGCGCCGACCGATGAGCACCGAGAGCGTGCGCTTACCCGCGAGCCGGTCCTGGTCGATGTCGCGGAGGTTGTTCGCGAGCAGCACCGCGCAGGCGAGCAGCCCCGCGGCCACCGCACCGAACCACGCCTCCTGCGGCAGCGACTGCACCTGCAGCCACGTGGTGCCGAGGGTGGCGACGAGGCCGAAGAACACGAAGACGAACACCTCGCCGAGCGCGTTGTAGCCGTAGGGTCGCTTGCCGCCGGTGTAGAACCAGGCCGCGACGATGCACGCCGCGCCGACGGCGATGAGCCACCACTGGCCGGTGCGGACGACGAGCGCGAGTCCCACGAGCGCGGCGAGCGCGAAGAACGCCAGCGCCACGATGAGCACCGTGCGCGGCTTCGCCTTCTTACCCCCGGTCAGGCGCCCCGGTCCGACACGGACGTCATCCGTTCCGCGGATGCCGTCGCTGTAATCGTTGGCGTAGTTGACGCCGATCTGCAGAGCGAACGCCACCGCGAGGCACGCGAGCGCGATGACCCAGTGGAGCCGATCGTCGACGAGCGTCGCGGCACCGGTGCCGATGAGCACGGGCGTGATCGCGAGCGGAAGCGTCCGCAGGCGTGCGGCTCCGATCCAGTCGCGCGCGGTCGCGGGGGCCGGTGCGTGCGACACCGGACGGTGCGCCTTCTGGGGGTTGCCGCCGGGACGCCGCTTCGGGGCCGGACGCGAGCGCTTGCGAGACTGTGCTGCCACGGAGAGAGAGCCTAATTCTTCGCGGAGCCGAAGCGTTGCCGCAGGGCGGCGCGATCGGGCTTGCCGGATGCCAGGACGGGCAGCGCCTCGACCACGATCACCCGCGCGGGCCGGGCGGCGGGCCCGATCGCCCGGGCGACCGCCGCTCGCACGCGCTCCAGCGTCTCCTGCTCGTCGAGATCGGATGCGCCGAGGACGACCGCGGAGCCCTGACCCCACCGAGCGTCCTCCGTCGGGATCACGACGGCGCTCTCAAGACCGGGGAGGCCGTGCACCACCGCCTCGACGCGGTCCAGCGAGACGTTCACGCCGCCCGAGACGATGACGTTGTCGAGGCGGCCCGTGACCCGCAGCACTCCGTCGGCGAGCACGCCGGCGTCGCCCGTGCGGTACCACCGGGTGCCGTCGGCATCCGTGGGGAAGATCTCGGCGGTGCGGTCCGGATCGCCGACGTAGCCGTCGGCGAGCGTCGGGCCCGAGACGCGCACCTCGCCGTCGACGATCGCGAGCGCCACCCCGTCGAGCGGGACGCCGTCGTAGACGCAGCCGCCGCTGGTCTCGCTCGAGCCGTACGTGCGCACGATCCGTGCGCCGGCCGCCTCGGCGCGCTCGCGCAGAGAGGGGGCGAGGGCCTGCCCGCCGATGAGGATGCGCTCGAACGACCGCAGCGCCCGGGCGACATCGGGGTCGCTCTCGGCCGCGTCGAGCAGCCGCTGCAATTGGGCCGGGACGAGGGACGTATAGGTGGGGACGCGGGCGCCGTCCTCGTGCGACGCCATTCCGAGGGCGGCCGCGGCGAACGGCTCGGGGCGGAAGGGCCCGGCGAGCACCGCGGGCTCCCGCCCGTTCACGAGCGCCCGGACGAGCACCTGCACGCCGGCGACGTAGGTCGCGGGGACGGCGAGCAACCACGCTCCCGCACCGATCCGTTCGGATGTCGCGAACGCGCTCGCGATCAGGGCGTTGCGCCCGATCGCCACCGACTTCGGAACGCCGGTCGATCCCGACGTCGTGATGACCACCGCGGTCCCCGCCGGCACCTCCCCCGGAAGAGCCGATCCGGCACCGAGGGCCACCGCGGGCCCGGCTCCCAGGACCGCGTGACGCAGGGCGCGCAACACATCGCGCGGATCCTCGGATGCCGCACGCTCCAGCTTCACGAGCGCGCCGGGTCCTGGCATCCCGGGATCAGTAGTGCCACGGGACGTCCGACCAGTCGGGGGCGCGCTTGTCGAGGAACGAATCGCGTCCCTCGGCCGCCTCGTCGGTGCCGTAGGCGAGGCGCGTGGCTTCGCCGGCGAACAGTTGCTGGCCGACGAGACCGTCGTCGACCGCGTTGAACGCGAACTTGAGCATGCGGATCGCGGTCGGCGACTTCGTCAGGATCGTGCGCGCCATCGCCAGCGCCTCGCGTTCGAGGTCGACGTGCGGGACGACCCGGTTGACCGCGCCCATCTCGTATGCGCGCTGCGCGGAGTACTCCTCGGCGAGGAAGAAGACCTCGCGCGCGAACTTCTGCCCGATCTGGCGTGCGAAGTACGCCGAGCCGTAGCCGGCGTCGAACGATCCGACGTCGGCATCCGTCTGCTTGAACCGACCGTGCTCGGCGCTCGCGATCGAGAGGTCGCACACGACGTTCAGCGAGTGACCGCCACCCGCCGCCCACCCGGGAACGACCGCGATGACGACCTTGGGCATGAACCGGATCAGACGCTGCACCTCGAGGATGTGCAGCCGCCCGGCGCGACCGTGGTCGGCGACGGCCGTCTCGTCGTCGGAGTACTTGTAGCCGTCGCGGCCCCGGATCCGCTGGTCTCCGCCCGAGCAGAACGCCCATCCGCCGTCCTTCGGGCTGGGCCCGTTGCCGGTGAGGAGCACGACGCCGATCCGGTGGTCCTGACGCGCGAGATCAAGGGCCCGGTACAGCTCGTCGACGGTGTGCGGCCGGAAGGCGTTGCGGACCTCGGGGCGGTCGAACGCGATCCGGGCCACCCGGCCGTCGTGCGTGACGTGGGCCGTGATGTCGGTGTAGTCCTCGGCACCGGGCGCCAGGGTCCACTCGGCCGGGTCGAAGATGTCGGAGACGCTCACGGGATCAGGCGTTCTTGCTGTCCCGCCAGGCCAGCCAGCGCTCGACGATCGAGTAGTCCCAGTCCGGACCCGCGAACCCGAGCGTGAACAGGCGCGTGCCGGCGTCGTAGAGGGCGTCGGCGACGGTCTCGTCGCGGTCCTTCAGCTCGTTGGACACGACCAGGCCCGACAGATCGCGACCCTCCGTCTCGGCCCAGCGCTCGATGACCCCGAACTTGTGCGGCAGTTCGTCGGGGGTGACGAAGCTGTGCCAGATGTCGGCGTGGCGGGCGACGATGCGCAGCGTCTTCTGCTCGCCCTTGCCGCCGATCATGACCGGGATCTTGCGGGTCGGGGCGGGGTTGAGCTTGCCCCAGCGCTCGACGATGCGGTCGAGGTCGGTCGCGAGGGCGTTCAGTCGCGACCCGGCGGTACCGAAGTCGTAGCCGTACTCGTCGTAGTCGCGCTGGAACCAGCCCGAGCCGGTGCCGAAGATGAAGCGACCGGTGTCGCCGCCCTTCTTGCTGATGTGGTCGACGGTGCGGGCCATGTCGGCCTGCAGGTCGGCGCCGCGGTAGCTGTTGCAGTTGACGAGGGCACCGAACTCGACGCGCTCGGTCTGCTCGGCCCAGGCCGCGAGCATGGTCCACGACTCGAAGTGCTCGCCGTCGGGGTCGCCGTAGAGAGGGAAGAAGTGGTCCCAGTTGAACAGGATGTCGACGCCCATCTCTTCCAGCCGGAAGACGGCGTCGCGGATGTCGGAGTACTGCACGTGCTGCGGCTGGATCTGGACGCCGAGCCGGACCGGGGTGTCGAAGAGCATGCGGCCAGCCTATTCCCGGCGTCCGACGCCGAGGCCAGGATGGGGTGATGAGTCCCCTCCCCCCGCTCGCCGACGTCCTCGCCACCGCCCGCGTGGTCGCCCTCCCCCTGGCCACCCGGTTCCGCGGCATCCGCACGCGGGAGGCCGTCGTGCTCGAGGGACCCGAGGGCTGGACGGAGTTCTCGCCCTTCGCCGAGTACGGCGATCCCGAGGCCGCGACCTGGCTCGCCGCGGCGATCGAGTTCGGCTGGCATCCCACTCCCCCGCCGGTCCGCGCGAGCGTGGCCGTCAACGCGACCGTGCCCGCCGTCGCCGCGGCCGAGGTCGACGCGGTCCTCGCACGGTACGACGGATGCCGGACGGCCAAGGTCAAGGTCGCCGAAGCGGGGCAGGTGCTCGCCGACGATGTGGCGCGCGTGCGAGCGGTGCGCGCGGCGATGGGGCCCGAGGGGCGTGTCCGCATCGACGCCAACGGCGGATGGAACGTCGACGAGGCCGAACGCGCTGTGCACGCCCTGGCCGAGTTCGATCTCGAGTACATCGAGCAGCCGTGCGGGGAGGTCGAGGAGCTCGCGCAGCTGCGCGAACGCATCGGCTACCTCGACATCCCGATCGCCGCCGACGAGAGCGTGCGCAAGGCGGACGACCCGCTGCGCGTCGCACGCGCGGGCGCGGCCGACCTGCTGGTCATCAAGGCGCAGCCGCTCGGCGGTGTCCGTGCGGCGCTCGCGATCGTGGCGGAGGCCGGGCTCCCCGCCGTCGTCTCCAGCGCCCTCGACACCTCGGTGGGACTGTCCATGGGCCTGGCTCTGGCCGCGGCGCTCCCCGACCTCGACTACGACTGCGGGCTGGGCACCGCCGCCCTGTTCACCGCGGACGTCGTCGGCGCCCCGCTCCTCCCCGTGGGCGGATCACTCTCGGTGAGCCGCGCGACGCCGACGACGGCGACCCTCGACCGGGTCGAAGCTCCCACCGACCGGTGCGACTGGTGGCTGCAGCGCCTCGCGCGCTGCTATCGACTTCTCGAGGACGACGTCACTCGAGGATGAGCGTCAGGAGGTGGGAGAGGCGCGCGGCGAGCTCCGGCTGCGCGGCGCGCGGGTCGCGTCCGGCGATGAGCGCGTGCTCGGTCGCCGACACCCACATCGACAGCAGCAGCTCCGTCGCCGCCTCCGGGGGGACACGCAGGCGCAGCCCGCGCGCCTCGGCGACGTCGCTCACGAGCTGCGAGACGTTCTCGCTCAGTCCTCGGTCGAGCGCGAGGTAGGCGACCGCGAAGTCGGTGTTGCGCAGAGCCTGCGTCCGGATCTCCGCGTTCAGCAGCACGTCGAGGCGGTCCTGAGCGGCGACCTCGAGCACCTGCTGCACGAGGTTGCGCAGCTCCGTGTGGGCGTCCAGATCTTCGGCCTCGAGTGAGGCGATGCGCGCGCGCAACGACGCCAGCGTCGTCTCAGCCGACCGCTCGCACAGCGCGAGGAACAGCTCCTCCTTGGAGGCGAAGTTCGAATAGAAGGCTCCCCGGGTGAAGCCGGCGCGCTCGCAGATGGCCTCCACGGACGACGCGTCGATCCCCTCCTCGGCGAACAGCTGGGCCGCGGCATCCATCAACCGGGTCCGGGTGTTCTCCCGTCGTCGCGACGGCGCCGATGCGGTGTCGGTCATTGCCGTGCTCCTCGGGTTTCACGGGCGAGACTCAGGTTGAGCCCGCCCCCTCCTGACTACGATACAGTGTTGTATCCGATACGGTGCTGTATCGACCCACCGCCGACCTCGGGAGCAGCCACCGTGTCCACTTTCCTGTACACCCTGGGCCGCTGGTCGTACCGCCACCCCTGGCGCGTCCTGTCGGCCTGGCTGCTCATCCTCGCGCTCGCCGGTGGCGGGGTGGCGCTCTTCGCCAAGGGCACCGACAACACCTTCGCGATCCCCGGTACCGAGTCGCAGGCGGGTCTCGAGATGCTCTCGCGCACCTTCCCGCAGGTGAGCGGCGCGGGCGCCGACATCGTCGTCGTCTCGGCGGACGGTGCGAGCGTGCGGGATCAGGCGTATCAGGATGCCATCGGCACCACCGTCTCCGACATCGAGAAGCTCGACTTCGTCGAGGCCGTGACCAACCCCTTCGACGAGCGGATCTCCGGCGGCGTATCGGACGACGGTCGGGCCGCCATCGTCCGCATCCAGTTCTCCGGCGAGGCCACCGCGGTGCCGGCCGCCACCGAGGAGGGCCTTCGCGAGGACACCACGGCTCTCGGCGACACCCTGCCCTCCGGCTCGCAAGCGGTCCTCGGCGGACAGCTGTTCGCCACCGAGATCCCGGGTGCGAGCATCACGGAAGCGCTGGGCGTCGTGATCGCCGCGATCGTGCTGATGCTGACATTCCGCTCGTTCCTCGTGGCCGGGATGCCACTGGCCACCGCGATCCTCGGCGTGGCGCTCTCGGTCGCCCTCATCTTCATCGCGACGGGCTTCGCGACGGTGTCGTCGACGACCCCGCTGCTGGCGGTCATGCTGGGCCTCGCCGTCGGCATCGACTACGCCCTCTTCATCGTGTCGCGACATCAAGACCAGGTGCGCGAGGGGATGGACCCCGAGGAATCGGCCGCGCGGGCCACCGGCACCGCCGGGTCGGCCGTGGTGTTCGCGGGGATCACGGTGCTCATCGCCCTCATCGGCCTGGGGTTCGCCGGCATCCCGTTCCTGACGACCATGGGCGTAGCCGCCTCCGTCGCCGTCGCCATCGCGGTGTGCATTGGGCTGACCCTGACGCCCGCGTTCCTCGGCTTCGCGAAGGGCCGCGTCGTCGGCTGGCGCCGACGCACGGCCGCGACGGCCGACAAGCGCGCGCACGGCCCGGCTGCGCGGTGGGTCGGGCTGATCACGAAGCACCCCGTCGTCACCACGGTGTCGATCATCGGGCTCCTCGGCGTCACCGCCATCCCCGCGGGCAGCCTCGCCCTCACCCTCCCCACCGCCGGCCAGCTGCCGCCCGGCAACGAGGCGCGCACCGCGTACGAACTCACCGAGGAGTACTTCGGTCCGGGCGCCAACGGCCCGCTCATCATGACCGGCACGATCGTGACCTCCAACGACCCGCTGACGCTGATGCAGAACATCGGCGACGAGGTCGCGAAGATCCCCGGCGTCGCCGAGGTCGCTCTGGCCACGCCTAATGAGACGGCCGACACCGGCATCGTCCAGATCGTGCCCGAGACGGGTCCGGAGGACCCCCGCACGGCAGATCTGGTGCGGGAGCTCCGCGGCGCCGAAGACCGCCTGTACGACGAGTTCGGCGTCCGCCTGCTGGTCACCGGCTATACCGCGGTCACCATCGACATCTCCGATCAGCTCGGCGCCGCACTGCTCCCGTTCGGCCTGTTCGTCGTCGGCCTCTCCCTCATCCTCCTCATGATCGTCTTCCGCTCGATCTGGGTGCCCCTCACCGCCGCCGGCGGCTATCTGCTGTCGGTCGGTGCGTCATTCGGTGTCGTCGCGGCGGTGTTCGAGTGGGGGTGGTTCGCCGACGCCCTCCACGTTGCGAAGGTCGGACCGATCATCAGCTTCATGCCGATCGTCCTCATGGGTGTGCTGTTCGGACTCGCCATGGACTACCAGGTGTTCCTGGTCTCGCGCATGCGCGAGGACTACGTCCACGCCACCCGGGACGGCCGAACGCCCCGGGAGGTGGCGCTCGGCGCCGTCCGCAGCGGTTTCCAGGGCTCGGCCCGCGTCGTCGTGGCCGCCGCGGTCATCATGTTCTCGGTGTTCGTCGCGTTCGTCCCGGAAGGCGACTCGAGCCTCAAGCCGATCGCACTGGGTCTCGCCGTCGGCGTCGCCGTCGACGCGTTCCTCGTGCGCATGACCCTGGTCCCGGCGATCCTGGCACTCCTCGGAGCGAAGGCCTGGTGGATGCCACGGTGGCTCGACCGCCTGCTCCCCAAGCTCGACGTCGAGGGCGAGGCCGTCGAACGCGAGATCGGCCTGCGCGAGTGGCCGAGCGAGCCGGCCATCGCGGTGGCCGCCGACGAGTTGCGCGCCGCCACCGCCTCGGACGACGACGAACCGGCGTTCGCCGACGTGAACCTTCGGGTCGGGTACGGCGGCACGCTGCTCGTGACCGGTGAGACCCGCGTCACCCGTCCGGTGCTGCTCGCGCTCGCGGGACGCCTCTCCGCCATCGAGGGGCGCCTACGCGTCGACGGGCTCCTGCTTCCCGAACGAGCGGGCGCCGTACGCTCCCGCGTCGGGCTGGCACTGCTCGACGACGCCGAGACCGCTGTCGACGAGGTCACCCGCGCACTGGCGGGCCGCACACGCCTCGCCGTCCTGTGCGACGTCGACCGTCTCGACGCCGACGCGCGCGACGACATCGCCGAAGCCCTGCGGCGGGCGGCCGTCGCCGCGCGCGAACGCGGAGACGACGCGGAGTCCGCGTTCACGCTCGTCGTGTCGGCCCGCGACGAGCGCCGCGCCCTCGCGCTGCTCGCCGACGCGCACCGACCCGATGTGACCTCGCTGGCCCTGCCCGCACCGCACCGGCACCGCCCGGCCCCCGAGTCCTCCCCCGATCTCTCCGAGGTGTTCGCATGACCGTCCCCGTCGAGCGCTCCCGCTCGCGTCGCCCCGTCACCTGGCTCACCCTGATCGGCGTGCTTCTGCTGCCCGCCGTGATCGGCGGCATCCTCGTCGGTGCGCTCTACAACCCGACAGACCGTCTCGACAACATCACCGCGGCGATCGTCAACGACGACGAAGCGGTCGAGCTCAACGGCCAGCTCGTGCCACTCGGACGTCAGCTCACCGGCGGACTCGTCCAGGGCGCCGACGACCAGCCGAGCAACATCGACTGGGTCATCTCCAACGACGACGACGCCGCGTCCGGCCTCGCCGACGGCACCTACACCGCGGTCGTGACGATCCCCGAGAACTTCACCGCGGCCGCCCTCTCCACCCGACCCGGCGAGACGCCGGAACAGGCCACCATCGGAGTCCAGACCGCGCCCGACGCGCGCGTCGTCGACGGGGCGATCACCGCGCAGCTGGCATCCACCGCCTCCTCCGTCTTCGGCAGCGAGCTGTCGTCGCAGTACCTGACCAACGTCTTCCTCGGGTTCACCACGCTCGGCGAGCAATTGGGCGACGCCGCCAGCGGTGCGCAGCAGCTCGCCGACGGCGCCGGCCAGGCGGCCGACGGGGCGTTCGCGCTGCGCGACGGGTTCGGGCCCCTGTCGTCCGGAGCGCTACAGCTCTCCAGCGGCGTGGGCGCCCTGGCCACCGGGACGGATCAGCTCGCCGACGGAGCGGGTCAGGCAGCGACCGGCGCCGAGCAGCTCGCGGCCGGAACGGTCCCCCTCGCCGCCGGCGCGGCTCAGGTCGCCGACGGCGCGGGTCAGCTCTCGAGCGGTGCCGCGCTCCTCGCCCCCGGCGCGACGCAGCTCGCCGACGGGGCCACCCAGCTCGGCGTCGGGACGCGGGACGCGGCCGCCGGCGTCGGACGCCTGGGCACGGGCATGGATGCCGTCGCCGACGGCAACCGGCAGCTCGCGACCGAGGTCAGCGCGATCGCGGATGCCATTCCGCCGGGGTTCGAACAGGCCGCCAAGGACGTGGCCGCCGCCGCCCCGCGCGTGAACACCGCGCTCGCGACCGCCGCCGCCGACCTGCAGCGGCTCGCGGACTCCTGCGACTCGACGGCGACACCGGAACTGTGCGCCCAGCTGCGCGCCGCGTCCGACCGCGCGAACGCCGCCCTGCCCGAGGCGCAGCAGACCGTCACCGACATCGGCGACATCGCGGGGCAGGCCGCCGAACTCCCCGCCGGGGTGCGCGCGATCGCCGCCGCCAACACCCAGCTCGCTGACGCCTCGACCGAGCTGGCCGCGGGCGCGCGCGACGCCGAGAGCGGGCTGAACGACATCGCCACCGGCGTCGACGGCCTCGCCGCCGGAGCCACCGGGCTCGCCGACGGCGCCCGTCAGGTGCAGTCGGGCGCGGCAGCCCTCGACACCGGCGCGCAGGGCGTCGCCGGCGGACTCGCGCAGACGCGCGACGGCGCCGCGCTCGTCGCGGGCGGTGTCCGGGGCCTCTCCGACGGCGCGTCACAGCTCGCGACGGGTGCCCAGGATGCCGCGTCCGGGGCGTCGCAGTTCGCGACGGGAGTCGACAGCGCCGGCGACGGAGCCTCTCAGCTGGCCGACGGCGTGGAGCAGGTGGCATCCGGCACCTCCTCCCTCGCTGACGGCCTCGACACCGCCGTCGCGCAGATCCCGACGTACACCGACGACCAGGCCACGAGCCTTGCGAAGGTCGTCGCCGATCCCGTCTCGACGACCGGCGTGAGCGACTCGCTGTTCGGCGTCTCTGCCGTGCCGCTGCTGGCGATGGCCGTGCTGTGGTTCGGCGCTCTCGCTTCCTTCGTGGTGTTCCAGGCCGTCTCGGCGCGGGCGCTCACGAGCCGACGCGCCTCCGGCCTGGTCGCCCTCCGCGGCTTCGCCCCCGCGGCGATCGTCGGCGCCGTGCAGGGCCTGCTGGTCGCGGGCGTCGTTCAGGTGGCATCCGACTACGACTGGAGCGACTGGGCTCTCTTCGCGCTGGTGTGCATCGCCGCCGGTGTGGCGTTCGCCGCGGTGAATCAGGCGCTCGTGGCCGTGTTCGGCGGGGCGGGTCGCTGGATCGCGGCGATCGTGGGAGCCCTGGCGCTGGCGGCCAACATCGTCTCGACGGTGCCGCCCGTTCTCGCGGGGCTCGCGTCGCTGCTGCCGACCTCCCCGGCCTACAGCTCGATGCTCGGGGCTCTCGCCTCGTCGGGCGGCGTCGGCGCCGGGATCGTGGGCCTCGCGGTGTGGGCGGTGCTCGCGCTGATCGTCACCACGCTCGTCGTGATCCGGCGCCGCACCGCGTCCCTCCGCGCCGCCGCCCAGCCCGTGTAGCGGCCCGGGGGCGAGTGTCGTGTGGAGTCGTGCCGTGCTGCGCGCGCGATCGGACCGCGACATGGGTTGAGTGTCCAAGACACGCGGACGACCCGACCGTTCGTCCGCGTGTCGTGGACACTGAACGCGGGCGGGGTGGCGGACACGCACCTTCCTCCCCAGGGTGCAGCTCGGCGGAATGATCCCTCTCGACGCCCTCGTGGCCGTTGCCGACACGATCTTGACCCGCGGGGACGCAGACGGCGACGATCTTCGAGCGGCTACCGAGCGCTTACGTCGACGCGGCGCCGCCGACCTCGACGCGGCTCTCGACCTCGCCCGCCCCGGCTGCGAGTCCCCACGCGAGACGGACCTCCGCCTTCTGCTTCACCGCGCCGGATTTCCCGAACCTGAACTGAACGGGGATCTCTTTCACGAGGGACGGTTCATCGCGCGTCTGGACCTGGCCTATCGCGAGTACCGCGTCGCCGTCGAGTACGACGGTCGCCAGCATGCCTCGATGGAACAATTCCGCCGGGATGCCGACCGCTGGCCAGCCATCGCGGGTGCCGGCTGGCTCCTCATCCGCGTGCTGGACCACCACCTGCAAAACCCTGAGCGCGATGTCGTCGCGCCCGTGCGCGCGGCTCTGTTCTCGCGTGGTTGGCACCCGAACTCCTGATCCCCATATCGCGAGATCTTGAGTCCGCGCATCGCCCCGTTCAGTGTCCAGGACACGCGGATGCCACCGAGCCACATCCGCGTGTCTTGGACACTCAACACGGGTGGCGCTGGCGCACCGGACCGCCCCGCACCGCCCCGCACCGCACCGGACCGCACCGGACCGCCCGGACCGCCGGGCGGCGCTCAGCCCCGTCGCCCCACGTTCGGTGTCCAAGACACGCGGATGCGATGCGAGCGCGTCCGCGTGTCTTGGACACTGAACAGGTACGACGAACGCCAGGCCGACTCCCGGCCGAGTGTCTTGGACGCTCGACTGAGTACGCGAGGCCGCCCGCGCCGGGGTCAGGAGGTCAGGCCGCTGTAGGCGTGCAGACCCTTGAAGAAGACGTTGACGATCGTGAAGTTGAACAGCACCGCGACGAAGCCGATGATCGACAACCACGCCGAGCGGGTGCCGCGCCAGCCGCGGGTGGCGCGCGCGTGGATGTATCCCGCGTACAGCACCCAGATGACGAACGTCCACACCTCTTTGGTGTCGAAGCCCCAGAAGCGGCCCCATGCGTCGTTGGCCCAGATCGAGCCGGCGATGAGAGTGAAGGTCCAGAAGATGAACCCGACGATGGCGAAGCGGTAGGCCAGCGACTCCAGGGCGTCGGCGTTCGGCAGCGTCTGCAGGAAGCTCCGGCGCGGGGGCGCGGCATCCGTCGAGGCGGCGATCGCGAGCTTGCGCTCACGGCGCGCCTGCAGCAGCTGCATCACGGAGAGGCCGAACGCGAGGGCGAACAGCGCCGTGGCGAGGGACGCGACGAAGACATGGATGACGAGCCACACCGACTTCAGCGGGTCGGCGAGCGGCACGACCTCGACGTGGAACGCCAGCGTCGCGCCGCCCAGCAGCACCACGGCCAGTCCGCTGATGAGCGAGCCGAGGAAGCGGAGGTCGAAGCGGGTCAGCGCGACGAGGTACACCGCGACGACGAGCAGCACGCCGGTGAGGGCGAACTCGTACATGTTCGACCACGGCACCCGCTCGGCCGCGATGCCGCGCAGCACGGTCGCGGCGAGGTGGAAGAGGAAGCCGAGCGCGATGAGGGCCGTGCCCATGCGGGCCCACAGGTAGCGCGGCTTCGTGACCGAACCCCCGGATGCCGAGGCCCCGCCGGACGCGTCGATGACGCCGCCGCCTCCCGCGGTGACGAGCTCGCGCGCGACGACCTCGTCCTTGGCCTTGATCGCCAGGTCGGAGCGGCGGGCCAGATCGATCGCGTACGCGATGAAGGCGAGCACGTAGATCGCGACAGCCGTCCACACGAGGAGGAGGGAGATCTCGTCGAGCAGGAGCGGGTCGGTTCCGGGCATGGTCTCAGTCTACTTTTCCGGTGTCGGGGCGGCTCTGGTCGTCCGGAGCCGGGAGCGAGGAACGGTGCCGCTCGACCACCTGGTCGACGGCGGCGGCGAGCGTCGGGTCCTCGCCGCGGGCGAGGCCGGCGTACTCGACGCGGATCGCGGATCCCTCCGGCGTCGCCTTGACCCACATGCGGCGGCGCGGCACGAAGAGCGCGGCGAGGAGGCCGAGCGTCGCGAGCGTCGCGAAGGCGAGCACCCAGGGTCCGGCGAGATCGCGGTGGATCGACAGCGACGCGAACCGTTTGACCGACCCCGCGTAGCCCGTCGCCCCCTCGGGCGCCTCGTTCTCGAACGTGATCGAGCCCAGGCCGTTCGGGAGGTCCTGTGTGTCGCCCGGCATGAGGGTCAGCGCGGGGGTGCCGCTGTCGCCGCCGGCGATCTGGGTCATGTCGGTCGGGTCGAGGGTGTACACCGACCGCGGGGTGCCGTCGTCGATGCCGAGGTCGCCGGCGTAGACGCGCAGCGTCAGCACCGGGTACTCGAGATCGCCGTACGTGGAGGTGAGGGCGCCCGAGGTCAGCGTGTCCATCGTCGGGTAGAAGAACCCGATGAGGCCGAGCTGCTCGGGCATGCCGTCGGCGACCTTGATGACGCCGAGCGAGGTCATGTTGGCATCCTGAGGGAGGAAGGCCACGGAATCGTGGAACACCTCGACGCCCTCGGCGTTGCGGATCGTCACGGTGGGCGCGTAGCCGTTGCCGAGCAGGTAGACGCGGTCGCCCTGCACGTCGAGCGGGTGGTTGACGCGCACCTGCCCCTCCTGGCGCTCGCCGCCCGGAGTGAGGGTGGTGACGTTGGCGGCGAAGTCGCCGGCCTGCCCCGAGCCGGGCTGTCCGGGAGGGACGTAGGTGACGTCGAAGCGGTCGAGCGTCATCGAGTAGGGCGCCAGGGCGTTGCTGTCGACGAAGCGTCCGGGGTTGAAGGAGGAGTAATCCAGCAGGCTGTTGGTGAACGCCTGCCCCTCCACCAGGACGCGCTGCCCCGTGTAGGTGAAGCCGCCGCCGACGCCGACGGCGATCAGCACGCCCACGAGCGCGGCGTGGAAGACGAGGTTGCCGGTCTCGCGGAGGTACCCGCGCTCGGCGGAGACCGAGAAGGTTCCGCGTCCGTCGTACCGGGCGACGCGGTAGCCGCTTTTGCGCAGCTGCGCGGCGGCGGTGTCGACGGCGGATGCCGCCACCTCGGAGGCATCCTGCCCCTCGGGCACCGACACGGTCACGGTGCGGTGGTCGTCCAGACGCGACAGCCGCGCGGGCGTGCGCGGGGGCTCGGAACGCAGCGCCTTCCAGTGGTGCTTCGTGCGCGGCAGGACGCACCCGATCAGCGAGATGAAGAGCAGGATGTAGATCGCCGAGAACCACGGCGACGTGTAGACGTCGAAGAGGCTGAGGTTCTCCAGGACCGGCGCGAGGTCGGGGTTGTCGGTGAAGTACTGCGTGACACCGTTCGGGTCGGCGCTGCGCTGCGGCACGAGCGAGCCCGGGACCGCGGCGATCGCGAGCAGCAGCAGCAGGACCAGCGCGGTGCGCATGCTCGTGAGCTGACGCCACCCCCACCGCAGCCACCCGACGACGCCCAGGCGCGGCGAGGCGATGTCGTCGCCCGAGCCGGGAGCCGCGTCGGCGTGGTCGGACGGACGCAGCACGCCGTCGGCGGAATCGGTCATGGTGGTCCCTCGGTCAGAGCGGGAGTTCGACACCGCGCATCACCCCCTGGAGATTCGACATCCAGGTGCCCCACGCCCCCGTCACCATCAGCAGGCCGAGGACGATCAGCAGCGCGCCGCCCGCGAGGTTGACGACGCGGATGTGGCGGCGGATGAACGCCACCGACCGCGTCGCCCAGCCGAAGCCGAGGGCGAGGAGCAGGAACGGGATGCCGAGACCCAGCGAATACGCCAAGCCTAGGAGGGCGGCCCGGCCGGGGTCGCCCAGGTTGTACGACACCGAGAGGATCGCGGTGAGGGTCGGGCCGATGCACGGGGTCCACCCCACGCCGAGGGCGATGCCCAGCAGCGGGGCACCGATGAGCCCGAGGTTGCCGCGGGCCTGGAACCGCACCGACCGCTGCGCGAGGCCGAAGAGGCCGATGAACACGAGTCCGAGCAGGATGATGACGACGCCCATGACGCGCGTGATGACGTCGGCGTAGCGGATGAAGAACGCCCCCGCCGTCCCGCCGAGGACGTTCACCGCCATGAACACGAGCGTGAAGCCAGCGATGAACAGCAGCGTGCCGAACACGAGGCGGGAGCGTCCGGGAGCGGATGCCGAGCCCCCGCGCGGCGTCACCGAACCGCCGATGAAGCCGAGGTACCCGGGCACGAGCGGCAGCACGCACGGCGAGAGGAAGGAGATCAAGCCGGCGGCGAGGGCGACGGGGATCGCGAGCCACAGGGCTCCGTCGAAGACGAGGGCTCCGGGAGTCACGCGCTCTCCGCGGCGACGGTGCGCACCATCGCTTCGAGGATGGATGCCTCGGGGAGTTCACCGATCACGCGGGCGGCGACGCGCCCCTCGCGATCGAGGACGAGCGTCGTGGGGGTGGCGTTGATCGGCGTCTTGTCGGCGAAGGCGAGTTTCAGTTCCGCGTCGCCGACGGCGATCAGGCTCGGGTACGACACGCCGTTGTCGCGCGCGAACGACAGCGATGTCGCGGGCTGGTCGTACGTGTTGATCCCGAGGAACGCGACGTCCTGCCCCTCGAACGTCTGCGCGGCCTGCTCGAGACGCGGCGCCTCGATGATGCACGGGCCGCACGTGGCGTACCAGAAGTTCACGACGAGGACGTCACCGGCATAGTCGGCGCTCGTCGCGGTCGCCCCGTTGTCGAGCGTGCCCGTGAACTCGACCGGTTCCCCTCGGTTCTCCGGGGCGATCTCCTGCGTCTGGAAGCCGTTCGCGGCGATGTAGCCCTTGTTGTCGCCGGCGCGGTACTGCTCGGCGAGCGGGTCGGCGCTGCACGCGGCCAGCGACACGGCGAGCGCCGCGACCGCGGCGAGGGAGAGGATTCGGCGCATCAGACGGCTCCTACGTCGACGGCTCCGGCCGTCGCGGCCGGCTCGGCGTACGCCACCTCGACCCAGCGCGACGCACCGGCGGCGCCGTCTCGCCGCTCGAAGCTCGTCACGCTCGACAGCGCGCACCGGCGCTTGCGGGGATCGTGGCGGGTGGGTTGGCGAGAGAGGGCGAGGTGCGTCACCCAGATCGGGAGTTGGTGCGAGACGACGACGACGTCGCCCGACGGCACCCGCTCCCAGGCGTCGGCCATCGCCTCGGTCATGCGCGCGACGATGCGCTCGTACGGCTCCCCCCAGCTGGGGACCGCGGGCCGCGCGAGGTGGCGCCAGTTCATGGGGTTCGCGAGCGCCTGCTTCATGCGCCGCCCCTCGAAGACGTTGGTGGGCTCGATGACGCGGTCGTCGATGAACGGCTCGATACCGAAGAGCGTCACGAACGGTTCCGCGGATTCGCGCGTCCGCTGAAGCGGCGAGACGACGAGTGCACCGATCGGGCGCTCGAGCCCGTGGACGTAATCCGCGGCCTGCCGTGCCATGCGACGTCCGTCGACGCTCAGACCGAACCCGGGGAGCCGACCGTAGAGCACGCGGCGCGGGTTGTGGACTTCCCCGTGGCGCACGAGATGGAGGCGGTCGGCGGGCACGGCGTCCAGTCTACGGGCGGGTGTTGTGGGCCGGCTGAGCGAGGGGCGGCGTTGCTTCGACGGTGACGTACCCGGCCGCTCCGGCCGTCAGACTTCGCGGCGCGACGCCAGCAGCGACCGGACGCGGACGTACAGGAACCACGCGACGCCGATGGCGACCGCCGCGATGACGACGTACTGGAGGATGTCGGCGTACTGCTCGATGATGTGCCAGTTCTCGCCCAGCAGGTAGCCGGCGAGGACGAAGATCGTGTTCCAGATGAGGCTTCCGGCCGCGGTGAGCAGCCCGAAGCGCCAGAGCGGCATCTTCGCGACGCCGGCGGGGATCGAGATGAGGCTCCGGAAGATCGGCACCATGCGGCCGAAGAAGACCGCCTTGCCGCCGTGTCGCTCGAACCACGCGACGGTGCGATCGACGTCCTCGGGGTGCAGCAGCGGGACCTTCGCCGCGACCGCGCGCAGGCGCGCCGCACCGAGCCAGCGTCCGAGGCCGTACAGCGCGAAGGCGCCCACGACGGAGCCGATGGTCGTCCACAGCAGCGCCTCGAACAGGGTGAACGATCCGCGGCTGGCGGTGAGCCCGGCCATGGGGAGGACGACCTCGCTGGGCAGCGGAGGGAAGAGGTTCTCGAGGGCGATCGCGACGCCGGCGCCGACCGGCCCGATGATCTCCATGAGCGAGACTGTCCAGTCGGCGAGCGACGTGAGCCAGGACTGGTCGCCGGGGGTCTCCGCGGACGCACGCGGAAGCGTGAGGGTGGTGTCGGTCATCGGGTGCCTTCGCGCTCGGTGATCGGCCGCCCGTCCGGACGCCCGCCCGAAGCCTAGGGCCGCCGCCTTCGCGCGACCTGTGAGGCGGGGGTCGCGGCCGGTGAGGCGGCGGTCAGGATGCCGAGACCCCGGCGCCCACGATGGCGGCGGCGATGAACCACGTCGCGGCCATGAGGACGAT
Source organism: Microbacterium enclense (assembly GCF_004022425.1). Classification (GTDB taxonomy): domain Bacteria; phylum Actinomycetota; class Actinomycetes; order Actinomycetales; family Microbacteriaceae; genus Microbacterium; species Microbacterium enclense_A. The sequence goes on from NZ_RBZY01000022.1 coordinate 33,093, forward strand.
GCCCACGAGAGGCACCCAGAAGGTGATGCGGTGCCGCACCAGCCGGATGATCGCGACCACGAGGGCGAGCAGGAGCACGACCCACGGGGCGATGACGGCGAACCACAGACCCACGTTCATGACGTCGTAGTTGCACGTCACCGGGCCGCACGCGTCGGAGGCGAAGGCGAGGAAGAACCCGGCGTAGGAGCACGCCAGGGCGGCGAGCGGCAGGAGGACCAGCAGCACCACCGTCAGCACCAGATCCCATCCCCGGCGCGGTGAACGCGGCGAGCGCTCGGGTCGCAGCGTCCGGTACGAATCCGGCGAGAGGGAATAGGTCACGGGCCACATCCTAGAGACGCGGCGTCATCGATTCGCGCGGGACCGCCCGCGCACCTTACGTTCGAGCCGTGTCGTCCTCCTCGTCCACCGCCCCCGCCGGGCTCGACGACGTGTTCCCGACCGCGCGCAGGGTGCTCGACGCGCGCGCGGACCGACCCGTCGTCCTCGCCTACGCCGGCGCTCTGCCGCCCCTGCCCGCCGAGCTCCGCGCCGCCCTGCGCGCGACGTGGGGAGTGGACGTCGTCCACGACCCCGCCGCATCCGACCCGCTGGAGTCCCGGGCCTTCGGCATCCTGTACGCCCACGTGCGCGCCGAGCAGGTCGTGCTCGCGCTCTCGGCCCGCACGAACCTGACGCTCGCGGGCGGCACCGTGCGTGTCGTGGGCGACGGCCCCGTGGCCGCCGCGCTCACGACGCTCCTGCGGCGCCTGGGCGCGGCGGTCGTCCGCGCCACCGACGACCCGGTCGAGCGGCTCGCCGCCCGGCTCGACGGGATCCGGGTCGAGGCGGTCGCGGCGAGCGGCGCCGGATCGCTGACGCTGCTGACCGGAGTCGGACACGACGGCGTCACCGCGACCGCCGTGGGCGGACTGGTCGCGGACGTCTCGCCCCGACCGGTGGATGCCACCGACCTGCCGTCGCCGCGCCCGCACGTGCGCACGAGTGCGAACGGATCTCTCGTGGAGATGCCCGGGCCGCTGCCCTCCGAGGGCGAACCGGCCACCGCGATACAGCTCCGGATCGCCGACGCCCTCCTCGCGACGCTTCTCGCGGACACCGACGACGCGTTCGCCACGGCGGTGACCCCGTGACCGGCCGCATCGCCGATCCGGGCCTGTGGCGCGCCGGACAGGACCGGATCGAGTGGGCCCGCGCGCACATGCCGGTGACCACCGCCCTCGCCGCGCGGCTGACCCGTGACGGCACCGTCGCGGGTGTTCGCATCGGCGTCTCGGACGTGCTCGAGCCCAAGACCGCCACGATCGCCCTCGCCCTGGCCGAGGCGGGCGCCGACGTGACGGTCACGTCCGCCGGCCGCAACACCGACGACGCCGTGGCTGCGGCGCTGGACCACGCCGGCATCCCGACGTACGCGCGGGCCGATGCCGACAACGCCGCGGACCGCGCGAACGCCCTCGCACTGCTGGACCACCGGCCGCACGTGATCGTCGACGACGGCGCCTCCACGATCCGTCTCGCACACCTGGAGCGGCCCGGCGTCGTAGCCGAGATGCGCGGCGCCACCGAGCAGACCACCTCGGGGGTACGGCCCCTGCGTCGGATGCAGGCCGAGGGGGCGCTGCGCATCCCCGTCGTGGCCGCCAACGACGCCCGGTCGAAGTCGCTGTTCGACAACATGCACGGCACGGGCCAGTCGGTCGTGTTCGCCGTCGCCGACGTGTCCGGTCGTTCCTTCCGCGGCGCCACCGTCGCGGTCGTCGGGTTCGGACGGGTCGGCACCGGCATCGCCCAGCACGCCGCGGCTCTCGGTGCCCGGGTCGTGGTGACCGAGACAGACCCCGTCGCGGCGCTGCAGGCGGTCTTCGCCGGATTCGAGGTGCGGACCCTCGCGGAGGCGGTGCGGTTCGCCGACATCGTCATCTCGGCCACCGGCATCCGGCACACGATCGACGTCGCCCACCTCGACGCGCTCCGCAGCGGAGCCGTCGTCGCGGTCGGCGGCGGCGTGGGCCAGGAGATCGCCCTGGATGCCGCACGCGCGGCGGGGGCCGTCGAGATCGCCCGGACCGGCCCGGTCTCGGTCCTGCGGATGCCGAGCGGAGCGAAGGTCCACGTGCTCGACGACGGCAACTGTCTGAACGTCAGCGCCGCGGAGGGGAACCCCGTGGAGATCATGGACCTGTCCTTCGGCGTCCAGCTCGCCTCGGTTGCCCACGTGCTCGCGACCGGCGACCTCGCCCCCGGCGTGCACGAGCTGCCACGGGCCGCGGACGACGAAGTGGCCGCGATCGCCCTCGCCTCGTTCGGCGGGACGCTGGACACGCCCTCCGCGGCGCAGCAGGCGTTCCTCGCCGCCTGGAACCCCGAGGACGGCGAGGAGTGACCGCCGTCGTCCATCGCGCGCCCGTCGTGCTCTCCCCCGGCTCCGTCGCGCTGACGGACGGCGCCGTGGCCGTCGCGGGTGACCGCATCCTGGCCGTCGGCCCCGCGGACGAGGTGCTCGCCGCAGCAGGTCCCGACGCCGAGGTGCACGAGTGGGACGGTGCGCTGACCCCCGGCCTGGTCAACGCCCACACGCACCTGCAGTACAGCGACATGGCCGCGGTCGGCCTCGCCGAGCACGCCGGGTTCGAGGCGTGGATGAGCGCCTTCATGGAGCTCTATCCCGTCCCCCGCGACTGGGGCGCGTCGGCCGCCGCCGGCGCCGCCCTGGCCCTGCGCTCCGGCACGACCGCGGTCGCCGAGATCGTCACCGACGCCGCCGCCGGTTCCGCAGTGCACGACGCGGGGCTCCACGGCATCGCGTTCTGGGAGGTGCTCGGGTGGACCGATCGGGCGTGGGCCGACGGCGGCGAGAGCACCGTGCGCGCGCAACTCGCGGCCCTCCCCACCCCACCCGCGACCGGCCTCTCGCCCCACGCGATCTACTCGCTGGACACCGGTGTCATCCGCGATCTCGCGCGTCTGGCCCAGCAGCTGGGCGTCCGCCAGCACATCCACGCGGCCGAGTCCGCCTGGGAGGACGCCTACGTCCGCACCGGCACGGGCGATCTCGCCGAGCGCTGGCGCGCGAACGGACGGGGAGAGTTCGCGCTGCTCCGGCATGGCGGCGTCGGCACGGGCGTCCTCCGCTACCTCGACGATCTCGGCGCCCTCACCCCGACGACGCATCTCGCGCACGGGATCTATGTGGATGCCGACGACCGGGCGCTTCTGCGGACCCGCGGCGTCAGCGTCGCCCTGTGCCCGCGGTCGAACGCCGTGATCGGCCTGGACGCGCCGCCGGTCGCCGCCTACCTCCGCGAGGGCAACGCGATCGCCGTCGGCACGGACTCGCTGTCGTCGTCACCGAGCCTGTCCCCGTGGCAGGACGTCGCGGCGCTGCACGACATCGCCCGCGCGCAGGGCTACCGCGACGACGACCTGCACGCGCGCCTCTTCGCCGCCGCGACCGCGGGCGGTGCCCACGCGCTCGGGCTCGACGACACCGGAGTGCTGCGCGTCGGGGCCCGCGCCGACCTCGCCGTCTTCCCGGTCGCCGCGTCCACCCCGCGCGAGGCGCTCGCCGAGCTCGTCGAAGCCGGCCCCGCCGAGGCATCCCTCACCGTCGTCGGCGGACGCGTCCGCTGGGACCGGACGCGCGTCGCGGCCCGCGCGATCGCCTGACGGGGCGCGGCGCCGCGGTCAGCCCCGCGGCGCCGGCCCGGTCGACAGCGCCTGCACGAACCGGCGGAGGAACTCCGTGCCGTCGAACGACGTGACCGCGCGGACCGTGGGGCCCTCGGGCGTCCCCCACACGAGCGGCAGCCCGTCGTGGGTCAGCGCGATGCGCGTCGCGAGCGATCCCCCGTACGGCGTGTAGTCGACGGGCCCCTCGATCCAGCCCGTGACGATCTCGGGGCGATGCAGGATCACGGTGGCGAGACCGTCGTGGGCGGACGAGATCCGGCGGCCCCACTTGTACTGGTAGAAGTCGTTGTACGCGTCGAGCACCTCGCCCGCGAACGTCGCCCACGGGGTGCCGATCCCGCGCAGGACCGCGAGCACGTGCTCATCGAGGATCGCCGTGGCCGTGACGTTGACACCGACCATGATGACGTTGCCCGCGTTGCGCGCCCCGAACACGATCTCGGCCGCACGGCGATCGTTGGCGGTGTTGGCGTCCGTCAGGGTCGCCCCACCCGGCGCGGGGTACGGTCCCGCCCCGCCCATGATGACGACCGAGCGGTACTTGAGGAACAGGTCCGGGTCGCGCTCGAGGGCACGGGCGATGTTGGTCAGGGGTCCGAGCGGGTGGAGGTCGACCTCGCCGGGATGCTCCGCGGCGATGCGCACGATGGCATCCACCGCGCTCTCCTCTTCGACGCGCAACTCGGCGCGTTCGAAGCGGTCGCCGAGGCCGTCGGTGCCGTGCACGAAGTCGGCGATGGACGCCTCGCCCTCGAGGGGAGCCGCCTCCCCCAGATGCACCGGGATGTCCTCGCGCCCGGCCAGCCGCAGCACCGTCCGGACGTTGCGCGCCGAGTCGACCACGGGAGTGTTGCCGTAGATCGTGGTGACGGCCTCGATCTCGACGTCGGGCTGGGCGAGCAGGTACATCAAGGAGTGTGCGTCGTCCAGACCGGTGTCGGTGTCCACGAGGACGCGGCGGACGACGGAAGAAGAAGGGGATGCCATGCTCTCACCCTGCCCGCTTCTCACCGAGGACACGGCCGGGTGTTACATCGCGTGACACGTTCGTTCCCTGTTCGACACGGGGAGACCGCAGAGTGAGGGGTGGCACGGGCGGCCCCGACCCGTGTCCCTCACAGCACATGTCGATCGGCGCCGCCGGCGTCGTCGGGAACGGACACACCCATGGCATCCACGTCTCAGCGGCTGCGCCGCGTCGCCCTGCCCGCCGCGGGCCTCACCGCCGCTCTCGCTCTCACCGCCTGCTCCGGCGGCCAGGCCGGCCCCGCCCCCACCGATGGGTTCGAGGGCGTCAGCCTGACCGTGTGGAACAACATCGACTTCGAGCCCTACCAGGGTCTGCAGAAGCAGTACTTCGAGTCGTGCGCCGCCGACCTCGGCATCACGGTCGATGTCCAGACCCAGTCGGGCGACTACACGACCAAGCTCCTGCAGGCGGCGGGCGCGAAGGCCCTCCCCGATGTCGCTCTCCTGTCCACCGACACGCAGCTCCCGCAGCTGGCATCGCAGGGCGTGCTCGCCGATCTCAGCTCGTACGACGTGACCACCGACGGCCTCGCCGACAGCGCGGCCGACCTCGGCCGCTACGACGGAACGCTCTACGGCCTTCCCGTCCAGGTCGAGGACTACGCGATTTTCTATAACAAGGCCGCCTTCGCCGCCGCCGGCGTCCCCGAGACCGCGCCGGAGACGTTCGACGACCTCGCCGCGCTCGCGGCTTCGCTCACGACGCCGTCGCAGAAGGGCATCGTGCTCCCCGGGATCGGCGGAGACGGATCGACGCCCGTGTACTTCCTTCCGTTCCTCCTCTCCGCCGGCGGCGACCCCGCCGACCCGACCGGCACCGGCGCCGTCGAAGCGGTCGACCTGTACAAGAAGCTCGTCGACAACGGATCGCTCTCGCCCGAGTTCGTGAACTGGGGCTGGGACTCGATCGACCAGTGGACCTCCGGCTCCGCCGCCTTGACGGTGTCGGGCCCCTGGAACCTCGTGGACACCTCGATCCCGTTCGAGTGGGGCACGTTCCCGTTCCCCACCCCGACCAGCGGAGAATCCCCGAAGGTCAACCTGCTCGGCTACGCCTACGGCGTCGCGGCGAACGCGGATGCCGCGAAGGAAGCCGCCGCGGCAGCCCTCGTGAAGTGCCGCGCGTCGGAGGAGAACCAGATCGACACCGCCGTCCAGGGCGGTTACATCCCCGCGCTCACGAGCGCGCAGGATGCGTTCGTCGAGCAGGTCCCGGCCGCGGCCCCGTTCGTCGATGCCGTCGACGGCGCATACAACTCCGCGCAGCTGGGCACCGAGTGGAACACGCTCCAGCAGCAGTACGTCGACGCCATCCAGAGCGCGACGGTCGGCGGACAGACGGCACAGGCCGCCCTGGAGCAGGCCAGCGGCCAGTGACAGCGGACACGCTGACGACGACCGGCCGGTCGGGGGCACGCGCCCCCGGCCGGTTCCGGCGTTCCCTGGCCGCGCGACAGCGCGGCGAACTGTGGGGGTTCCTCGCCCCCGCCATCGTGTTCTTCGTCCTGTTCTTCCTGTTCCCGCTCGGGTACGGCGTGTTCATGAGCACGACGAACTTCACCACGGGGACCTTCATCACCGGTCGCGCCCCGTTCGTGGGGAGCGCGAACTTCGAGGCGATCCTCTCCGAGCCGGTCACGTTCCGCGCCCTCGCCAACACGATCACCATCACCGTCGTGTCGGTCGTCGTGGAGCTCGTGCTCGGGCTCGCGCTGGCGCTGCTGTTCGCACGCCGCTTCCCCGGCAGCCGGTGGCTGCCGACCCTCATCCTCCTGCCGTGGCTCCTGCCCGCGGTGGTGGTGGCGACGGTCTGGAAGTCACTGCTCGCCGGTGACGGACCGATCAACGACGTCCTCGCCACTGTGGGCCTCCCCGCCGAAGCGTGGCTGGCGAACCCGGCGACGGCGCTGCCGGCCGTGATCGTCGTCGCCGTCTGGGCGAGCCTGCCCTACTGGGCGACGATCCTCGGAGCGGCACTGAAACAGGTGCCGGCCGAACAGTTGGAGGCGGCCCAACTCGACGGTGCCGGTGCCTGGCGCCGTCTCGCCTCCATCGTCCTTCCGACGATCTGGCCGGTGATCTCGGTCCTCGTCGTCATGAGCGTCGTGTACACGTTGCTCATCGTCGATCTCGTGCTGGTCCTCACCGCGGGCGGCCCCGCCAACAGCACCGTGACCCTGGGGCTGCTGTCGTACCGCCAGGCGTTCCAGCAGTTCCAGTTCGGCCTCGGCGGCGCGTACGGGATGCTGCTGCTGGGCATCAGCATCCTCTTCGCGATCGTGTACACCGTGATGTCGATGCGTCAGGAGCGCGACGAATGACCGCCACCCTGCCCGCCGCCCCCGCCGCGGTCACACCCGAACCCACCGCCGCCCCCGCCGAGCGCCGGCGCCGGCGCGGCTGGATGTGGACGATCGTCACGATCGTTGTGCTCGCGGTCTACCTCTTCCCGGTCTACTGGATGATCTCGGCGTCGCTGCAGCCGACGGCCAACTCCGCCGACACGGCCTGGTTCCCGGCCGCGCCCGGGTTGGGCGGGTACGAGACGGCCCTCGATGACGCCGGACTCGGTGGGCTCCGCGTCTCGATCCTGGTCTCGCTCGGGTCGGTGCTCGTCACGCTCCTGGTCGCGATCCCCGCCGCGTACGCTCTGAGCCGGCTGCGGTCACGGGCGGTGAGCATCGCGCTCATCCTGCTGCTGCTCGCCCAGATGATCCCCAGCGTCGTGCTGGCCACCTCGTTCTACGCGATGTTCAATTCCTGGGGTCTGCTGAACACGTTCCTCGGACTCATCCTGGCCAACTCCACCGCGGGGGTCCCGTTCGCGGTGATCGTCATGCGGGCGTTCATGCTGCGCCTGGACACCGAGGTGATCGAAGCGGCGACCGTCGACGGACTGGGGCCGATCGGCACGCTGTGGCGCATCGTCGTCCCGCTCTCGCGGAATGCGATCGTCACGGCGGGCGTCTTCGCGTTCCTCTTCAGCTGGGGCGATCTGCTGTTCGGCCTGACCCTGGTCAATCGCAACGAGATGTACCCCATGTCGGTGCTGATCCTGGCGTTGGCGAATTCGAACCTGAACACGTGGGCGGCGACGATGGCCGCGTCCCTCATCGCCAGCGTGCCGGCCCTCGTCGTCATCCTGGCGGCCCAGCGTCACGTGAAGGCGGGGTTGAGCGCGGGCGCCGGGCGCTGACGCACAGGGCGCGCCCGGCCCGCACGTAGACTGGCTTCTCGTGAGCGAACGCGTCCTGGTCCAGCAGCTGAAATCCCTTCCCGCCGGCCCCGTCTCGGTGTCGGGGTGGGTCGAGACCGTCCGCGATCAGAAGAAGGTCCAGTTCGTGGTCCTCCGCGACGAGACGGGGGCGGTGCAGCTGGTCAACCCGGCGACGCGCCCGTCCGACGAAGCCGAAGAGCAGGATGCCACGGCCCTCGCGCTGACCGAGACGATCGGGGCTCTCGCCACCGGGACGTTCCTCACCGTTCACGGCGAGCTCAAGCACGACGAGCGCGTGAAGCTCGGCGGCGTCGAGATCAAGGTCGGCGAGCTCGACATCGCGGCGGCCGCCAACCCCGAGACCCCCATCGCGGCCGACAGCAGCCCGGACAAGCGCATGGACTGGCGCTTCATCGACCTCCGCCAGCGCCGCAACAACCTCATCTTCCGGGTGCAGACGACGCTCGAGCACGCCATGCGCTCGTACTGGGTCGAGCGCGACTACATCGAAGTGCACTCGCCCAAGCTCATGGCATCCCCCTCCGAATCCAACGCCGAGTTGTTCGAGGTGCCGTACTTCGAGGACAAGACCGCCTACCTCGCCCAGAGCCCGCAGTTCTTCAAGCAGATGGCGCAGGTGGCGGGGTTCGGCAAGATCTTCGAGATCGCGCCGGCCTTCCGCGCCGACCCGTCGTTCACCAGCCGCCACGCGACCGAGTTCACCTCGATCGACGCCGAGATCAGCTGGATCGACTCGCACGAGGACGTCGCGCGGATGCAGGAGGAACTCCTGCACACCGCGTTCCAGGCGGTCAAGGACAAGCACGGCGACGAGATCCACGAGCTCTTCGGCGTCGAGGTCGAGGTGCCGGCGATCCCCTTCCCGCGCATCCCGCTCGCCGAAGCGCGCGAGATCGTGGCGGCTCGCGGCTACGACATCCCCCGCACGGACGGCGACCTCGACCCCGAGGGCGAGCGTCAGATCGCCGCCCACGTGCGCGAGGCCTTCGGCCACCCGTTCGTCTTCATCACCGACTACCACCCCGAGATCCGGGCGTTCTACCACATGCGCGACCCGGAGACGGGGCTCACGAAGTCGTACGACCTGCTGTTCAACGGTGTCGAGATCACCACGGGTGCGCAGCGCGAGCACCGGGTCGACGTTCTGATCGAGCAGGCGAAGGAGAAGGGTCTCGACCCCGAGCACCTCGACTTCTACCTGGACTTCTTCCGCTTCGGCGCCCCGCCGCACGGCGGTTTCGGCATGGGTCTCGCGCGCGTGCTCATGCTGCTGCTCGGCGAAGCGTCGATCCGAGAGGTCACGTACCTCTTCCGCGGACCGACGCGCCTCGCGCCCTGAGTTCGCCCTCCCGACGCCCGAGGTTCACTCCCTGTGGCCGGGGAGGTCATGCAGCTCGCTTAACGTGACGTCATGGTCGTCGACAGCGCCGCGCTGATCGTCCCCGAGGACGGTGCGTTCGGCGCGGGGTGGAGCATTCACCTCACGGGCGTCCGCCGGATGCGCGGAGGCGAGCGCGTCCTCGGCGACGTGGATCTCGACCTCGCCGCCGGCAGCATCACCGCGATCGTGGGCGAGTCCGGCTGCGGTGCGACCACCCTCGCCGGCATCATCGCGGGCCGCGAACGTCCCGACCGGGGTGATGTGCGCATCGACGGACGTCTCCGCCCGGACGCTCCCCGACTCCCCGCCGTCTTCGACGATGTCATGCCGCGTTTCGGCCGTGTCCGCGACGCCGTGTTCCCCCGTGGCCGCCGCCCCCGTGCCGCCGACGACGTGTCGCGGCTGCTCACGCTGGTCGGGCTGACCGCACCGAACGCCCTGGTGCGCCGACTGTCACGAGGCGACCGTCAACGACTCGCGATCGCTCGGGCCCTGGCGACCGAGCCGCGGGCGCTGGTCCTCGACGACGCGCTCAGCGCGCTGCACACGTCGGGTCGCGAGAGGGTGCGCGACGCGCTCGTCCGAGAGCTGCGCCGCCGGGGGACCACCGCGGTCTGGGTCACACGCGATACCGCCGAGGCCATCGCGGTCGCTGATCGGGTCGTCGTCCTCGCCCGCGGCGCCGTCGCGGCCGACGGCAGCCCCGAGCAGGTCTACGCCCGTGCCGGTGAACCCGCGGTCGCGGCGGTGCTCGGACCGGTCAGCACCGTGCCCGGCATCGTCGAGGGCGTCGTGGTCGACGTGTGGGGGCAGCACCTCCCCCTCGCCGAGTCGGCGCACGACGGACACTGCGAAGTCCTCGTGCGTCCCGAGAACGTCGTGCTCGTGTCCGCGGACGCCCCCGGGATGGATGCCGTGGTGGAAGAGAGCACGTTCCTGGGTCACGTGCGACGGTCGCTGGTGCGGACCGCCGACGGCATCCTGGTGCACGTCGACCACTCCGCCGACGCGCGGCTCGCCGATCGTGCACGGGTGCGAATCGCCCTGGCGCCGGTGCCGGTCGCCACACGACCGCTCAGCTGAGGGACGGATTCAGCCGGGGAAGTCGATGCCCGCGCGTTCGGTGACGACCGAACGGACGAACGCCGCGACCTCTTGGTGCGCGGGATGGACCTGGTAGCGCTCGAGCGCCTCGACGTCGGCGAACTCGCTGATGAGGGCCACGTCCCAGTTCGTCTGCGGGTAGGCGACGTTGCGCCCCACCTCGAGGTGCTCGATCTCGGAGATCTCCGCCCGCAGCGACAACAGTCGCTCCTCGATCTGTTCCGCGTGGAGAGCGCGGGTATCGGCGTCGTCCGCCGCGAGCTTCCACAGGACGATATGACGGATGCTCACGCGGAGGCTCCTTCGGGGTCGGCCGCGAGGAGCGCGGCTCGCAGGCGATCGGCCGAGACACGCCAGTGCGCGTGCAGTTCGCCGTCGATGAGCACGACCGGGATCTTCTCCCACCACCGCTCGTACAGGGCGGTGTCGTCGGCGATCGACGCGCGCTGAACGACGACGCGGTCGGCGACATCCGACGGGAGGTCGGCGACGACGGTCTCGACGATCTGCTCGGCGACGTCGCAGAGATGACAGTCGGGCTTGCCGATCAGCGTGAGGGTCGTCACTCCACCCATCCTAGGAGGGTGAGCCGACCTCTCAGGACTCGACGTCGTATCCCGCCGCGATCCACTCGCCCGTGCCGCCCTCGACGTTCGTGGCGTCGTGGCCGCGTGCCGTCAGCGCTTCCACGACGCGCGCCGAGCGCCCGCCCGCCTGGCAGATCACGTCGAACGCGCCGTCGGGCAGCTGGTCGAGGTTCTCGCCCAGCGTCGACATCGGAAGGTTCACGGCACCGGGCACACGGCCGGCGGCGAACTCGTCGACCTCGCGGACGTCGATCAGCGGACGATCGCGTCCGGCGTGCAGGTCGTGGACCGAGATGGACTGCATGTGTGCTCCTCGAAAGGACGTCGGTGATCGGATGCCGCATACACGAAGCGCCCGTCGGATGACAGGCGCTCGGTGTGGTGGTCGCTTACTTCTTGTTGCGACGCTGGTGACGAGTCTTGCGAAGCAGCTTGCGGTGCTTCTTCTTCGCCATGCGCTTACGGCGCTTCTTGATGACAGAACCCACGGAAAACCTCACTAAGTCGGGGTCTGGGTGCCGATGTCGGCTCCCGGGAACGGGCAGGCGTTGGAAAAAGGCCTCGGATCAGTCTAGCCGACGTCGGAGACCGGGCGTTGCACGGCCTCGGCGACGGCGGATTCGGGAACCCGGTAGCTGCGCCCGAAGCGGACCGCGGGCAGTTCGCCCGCGTGCACGAGCCGGTAGACGGTCATCTTCGAGACCCGCATGAGTTCGGCGACCTCGGCGACCGTCAGGAAACGCACGTCGGGCAACTCTGCCATCGTTCACCCTTCGCCGCGGGTGAGCCTCACCCTCTGATGTGCGACACACTCTAGGGTCTGCCCGGGACGGCTGTAAACCTCCGGGACTCGTGTGACGGATGTGCTCACGGTCGGCCGTGTTGCCGCCGGCACGCCAGATCAGCGCCCGGGGAGCTTGCGGAACGCCGAGGCGACGGAATGCTTCACGGAGGCGGCCGCGCGACCGACCACTTCGGCCGCGTGCACGGCCGATTCGGGGAGCGCCGGCTCGTTCTCGACATCGACGGAGAAGAACGGCACCAGCCAGTCGTCGACCTCGTCGAGCGGAGCCACCGCGAGACTGTAGTAACGGTGCTGGCCCTCTTCGCGCACCGACACCAGCTCCGCCTCGCGCAAGACCTTGAGGTGCTTGGAGACGGTCGGCTGACTCACCCCGAGGGCATGCACGATCTGCGAGACGCTCGTGCCCCGTTCCCCACCGGTCGCCCGGTCCAGGAGCAGCTGAAGGATGTCGCGACGCGTGCCGTCAGCGATCACGTCGAAGATGTCCGCCATGGCATTAGGTTAGCCGCGAGCCCGCCCGAGTACCATGATGCGAGACCGGCTGCGAAGGGAGTCACGCATGGCGGCGACGCCCGAAGAGGTGCGTATGTCGGTTCGCGTACGGCGCATCGCTTTCCGGGCATGGGATGGGCTCCGTGATCTGACGACGGCATCCCCCGCTCGATTCGCGGTTCTGGTCTTCGTGATCCTGATCCTCCTGTTCACGGCGCTGTTCTCCCTCCCGGCCGCGGCGGCCGATGGGCGACGCACCCCGCTCGCGGATGCGCTCTTCACGGCGGTCTCGACGATCTGTGTCACCGGGCTGTCCACGGTGAACATGTACAGCGACTGGTCGCCGCTGGGACGTGCGATCACCTACATCGGCGTGAACGTCGGCGCCCTCGGCGTCCTCACGCTCGCGTCGATCCTGGGCCTGGTCATCTCCAAGAGACTGGGGCTGCGCGCCAAGCTGATCGCCGCGGGCGACAGCAATCCGCTCCGCGTGCACGGCGGCCCTGTCAACGAGGGTCAGACGATCCGCCTCGGCGAGGTCGGCCAGTTGTTGCGCACCGTCGCCCTGTCGACCCTGGTGATCGAGGCGGCGCTCGCGATCCTCATCTACCCCGCGCTCCTCATCGGCGGCATCGATCCTCTGGTCGCCCTCTGGGAGGCGCCCTACTACGCCGCCATGGCGTTCACAAACACCGGATTCGTCCCCAACGCCGAAGGTCTCCTCCCGTTCGCGCAGGACTACTACCTCCTCACGGTCCTGATGATCGGGGTGTTCCTGGGCTCGATCGGCTTCCCCGTGATCTTCACGCTGTGGCGTCACTGGTGGCGGTTCCGGCTCTGGTCGCTGCACGCCAAGCTGACGATCATCACGACCGTCGTCCTCTTCTTCGCCGGAGCGGGCGTCATTCTGCTGCTGGAATACGACAACCCCCTGACGTTCGGGAGCATGGACGCGTGGGACACCACGTTCCAGGCGTTCTTCCTCTCCGCCATGACCCGGTCCGGCGGCTTCTCGGTCGTGGAGGTCGGCGACCTCAACGGCGCCACACTGGTCGTGGGGTCGATGCTCATGTTCGTCGGGGGTGGCTCGGCATCCACCGCGGGCGGCATCAAGGTCACGACCCTGGCCATCCTCGCCCTCGCGGTGTGGTCCGAGGCCAAGGGGCGCCCGTCCGTGCAGGCCTTCGGCCGCCGCATCCCGAGCGACGTGCAGCGCGTGGCCCTGTCCGTCGTGGCCTGGGGTGCAACGATCGTGGCGCTGTCGACGGTGACGATCAGCCGCATCACCGACGCGCCGATCGAGTACGTCCTCTTCGACGTCATCTCCGGGTTCGCCACCGTCGGCCTGTCGACCGGGCTCACCGCCGAACTCCCCGATCCCGCCGTCTATGTGCTGGCTCTGACGATGTTCATGGGGCGCATTGGTACTGTGACACTCGCCGCGGCCGTCGCGGCGTCCTCCCGTTCGCAGCTGTACGCGCTGCCCGTCGAAAGGCCGATCGTTGGTTGAACGGATCCGCAGCGACGCGCCCGTCCTCGTCGTCGGTCTGGGGCGCTTCGGCGCCGCGTGCGCCGGCGAGCTGGACCGACTCGACCGCGAGGTGCTCGCCGTCGACGGCAATCTCGACCTCGTGCAGAAGTGGTCGGAGCGCGTCACGCACGCCGTGCAGGCCGACGCCCGCAACATCGACGCGCTCCGACAGATCGGGGCCCAGGATTTCCAGGTCGCGGTCGTCGCGGTGGGCTCGCTCATCGAGGCATCCGTCCTCATCACCGCGAACCTCGTCGACCTGAAGGTCCCGCAGATCTGGGCGAAGGCCGTGTCGCAGTCGCACGGCAAGATCCTCGCCCGTGTCGGCGCGAACCACGTCATCTACCCCGAGGCCGAGGCCGGCGAGCGGGTCGCGCACCTCGTGAGCGGCCGCATGCTCGACTTCATCCGCTTCGACGACGATTTCGTGCTGGCCAAGATGTACCCGCCGAAGCTCGTCCGCGGCGTCGGCCTGAACGAGTCGGGCGTCCGCACGAAGTACAACGTGACCGTCGTCGGTGTGAAGAGCCCCGGCCGCCCGTTCCGCTACGCCGAGGCGAACACCGTGGTCACCAACCACGACCTCATCATCGTGTCGGGCACGAACAGCGACATCGAACGCTTCGCCCGCCTCGACCGCTAGGCACAGCTACGCGTCGATCTCCAGCTCGAGCGTCACGATGTCGTCCACGTCGAGGTGCTCGGCATCCTGGAGCACCTTCTTGATCGGCACGACGTAGGCGCCGTCCTTCGGCCAGAGCGAGGTCGTCACCCGCGTGGCGCCGACGGTGACGGCGGCGGGGATCATCCCCCAGCCGTAGGTCACGACGGGGGCGACCTCGGCGATCGCCGCGGCCTCGGCGGGCGGCACGGTGACGAAGTGGTACGGCGCGGGTCCGCGCCAATACCAGATCGGCCCCTCGAACCGCAGCCGCATGTCAGGCCCCGGCGGCGAGTTCCCGCGCCCGGGCGAGCGCGGCCTCGGCGGCCTCGGTGAACGTATCGGCGAGGTGCGCGTCCTGCAGCACCGCGACCGCGCGCTCGGTCGTGCCCTTCGGGCTCGTGACGCGACGGCGGAGCTCGGCGGGATCGACGTCCGAGGATGCCAGGAGCGCGGCCGCCCCCACGAAGGTCTGCTCCGCCAGCAGACGCGCGGCGGCGTCGTCGAAGCCCATGCGGGCCGCGGCCTTCGTGAACTCCTCGATGAGGAGGAAGACGTAGGCGGGGCCCGACCCGGAGATCGTGGACAGCGCGTCGATCTGCGACTCGGGCACCTCGACGACCTGACCGACCGTCTCGAAGAGCGCTCGGACGAGCGCGACGTCACCCGCGGTCGCGGCGGCACCCGCGGCGAGACCCGTGACCCCCTTGCCCACGAGCGAGGGCGTGTTCGGCATCGACCGGAGCGTTGCGACGCCGTCCCCCAGGTGCGTTGCGAAGGTGTCGAGGGTCACGCCGGCGGCGAGGCTCACCACGACCGCCCCCGGGCGCAGGTGCGGTGCGATCTCGTCGAGGAGGTCGGGCACCATGCCGGGCTTCACGCCGATGAGGATGACGTCTGCGGATGCCGCGGCCGCAGTGTTGCCGTCGGGGGCCACCTCGAGCGCGACACTCGTGACACCCTCGAGCTCGGCCAGCTCGGCCGCCTTGGCGACCGAACGGTTGGTGGCGGTCACACCGCCGCCGGTGAGTCCCGCGGCGACGAGTCCGCGCAGGATCGCCCCTCCCATGGAACCGGCGCCGAGGAAGGCGAGCGGGGGCAGCGAGGAAACGGCATCCGTCATGAACGCAAGTCTACGAACCCTGAGTGCGGCCGATAGGGGCGCGCGTTAGAGTCGGAGCGCGCCCGTAGCGGAGCGGACGCGAGCGACACGGAGGACCCCATGACTCTCTTCGACGGCATCACCTCACGGATGATCGAGACCGGTCGCCTGAGCGTCAACGTGCTCGAACGCGCGGCCGACGACCCCGCCACCGCGCCCGACCAGACGGTGGTCTTCGTTCACGGCAACGTCTCGTCGTCGCTGTTCTGGCAGGAGATCATGCAGGACCTGCCGAGCGACCTGCGCGTACTAGCGGTCGACCTGCGCGGCTTCGGGGGCACCGAGCACTCCCCCATCGATGCCACCCGCGGCGTGCGCGACTTCAGCGACGATCTGCACGCGACCCTCGGGGTCCTCGGCATCCCGACCGCCCACCTGGTCGGCTGGTCGATGGGCGGCGGCGTCGTGATGCAGTACGCGCTCGAGCACCCGGTCCTCTCGCTCACGCTGCAGGCGCCCGTCTCGCCCTACGGCTTCGGCGGCACGCGGCGCGACGGGTCGCGCCTCACCGACGACGACGCCGGCGCCGGAGCCGGCGGGGCGAACCCCGACTTCGTCCAGCGCCTCATCGACCACGACACGACCGACGAGGCCCCCACCTCGCCGCGGTCGGTGTTCCGCTCGGGCTACGTCGCTCCCGGGTACACGAGCGAGCACGAGGACGTGTGGGTCGAGTCGATGCTCACCACCTCGACGGCCGGCGGGAACTACCCCGGGGATGCCGTGACCTCGCCGAACTGGCCGGGCTTCGCCGCCGGGACCACCGGCGTGCTGAACACCATGGCGCCGAAATACTTCGACGTCTCCGGGATCGTCGGCCTCGCCGAGAAGCCCCCGATCCTCTGGATCCACGGCACGGCGGATGCCATTGTGTCGGACGCCTCGTTCTACGACCTCAACCACCTCGGCGCCCTCGGCATCGTCCCCGGCTGGCCGGGCGAGGACGTCGCCCCGGCACAGCCGATGGTGTCGCAGACGCGCGACGTGCTCGACGCGTACGCCGCGGCCGGTGGCGAGGTCACCGAGATCGCCGTGGACGCAGCGGGGCACGCCCCCCACCTCGAGCGGCCGGCGCTCTTCCGCCAGGCTCTGCTCACCGTGATCGGCTATGTGGGTCGTCCCGCCGATCCCGCGCCGCCCACCGAGGCGATCATCCTGCGCTCGGCCGACTGAGAGAAGCCCGTGGAGTACTGCCTGTTCACCGAGCCCCAGCAGGGGTTCTCGTACGACGACCAGCTCGCCTTCGCGCGCTCGGCCGAGACGCACGGCCTCGACGGTTTCTTCCGTTCCGACCACTACCTCCGGATGGGCGACGGCAACGCTCTCCCGGGCCCCACCGACGCCTGGACGACCCTCGCGGGGCTCGCGCGCGAGACCTCCCGCATCCGCCTCGGGACCCTCGTCTCGTCCGTCACCTACCGCGTCCCCGGGATCCTCGCGATCCAGGTCGCCCAGATCGACGCGATGTCGGGCGGTCGGGTCGAACTGGGCCTGGGCACCGGCTGGTTCGAAGCCGAACACGCCGCCTACGGCATCCCGTTCCCACCCCGCCGCTTCGACCTCCTCGAGGAGCAGCTCGCGATCGTGACGGGCCTGTGGTCCACCCCGGTGGGCGAGACCTTCTCGTTCGCCGGCGAGCACTACCGCCTGGATGCCGCGCCCGCCCTGCCGAAGCCCGTTCAAGCGCCCGTCCCGGTCATCGTCGGCGGCGGTGGCCCGAAGCGCACGCCGGCTCTCGCCGCCCGCTTCGCGACGGAGTACAACATCGGATTCGTGGCCGAGAACGTCGTCGCCGAGAAGTTCGCCGTCGTGCGTGCGGCGTGCGAGGACATCGGCCGTGACCCCGCGACGCTGAAGTTCTCCGTCGCGCTGCCCACGATCATCGGCGTCGACGATGCCGCGATCGAACGACGCGTGGCCGCCATCGGCCAGACGCGCGCCCAGTTCGACAACGGCGCCAACCTCATCGGACGACCCGAGGAGGTCGCCGATAAGGTCGAGCGGCTGCGTGCCGTCGGGGCGGAACGCGTGTATTTCCAGCTCCTCGACCTGCGCGACATCGACCACGCCGACGAGGTCGGTGCCGAGCTGCTGCCGCTGCTCCCCCGCTGAGTCGGGGGCGGCGCACCGCTCCGTCGGCGCGGCCCTCAGTCGCGGCGGTGTTCGAAGAAGTCCCGCAGCAGACGGGATGCCTCCGCCTCGGCGACCCCGCCGACCACCTCGACGCGGTGCGGCAGACGCCGGTCGCGCAGAACGTCGTAGAGCGACCCGGCGGCGCCCGCCTTGGCATCCCACGATCCGAACACGACCCGCGACACGCGAGCCTGCAGGATCGCCCCCGCGCACATGACGCACGGTTCGAGGGTGACGACGAGCGTGCACCCCGCGAGGTGCCACGTGCCCGAGTGCCCAGCGGCCGCACGCAGCGCGACGACCTCGGCGTGCGCGGTCGGGTCGTTCGTGACCTCTCGCAGGTTGCGGCCCTCGCCGATCACCCGGCCGTCCGCGTCGAGCACGACCGCACCGACGGGCACGTCCTCGTGCGCCGACGCGTCGTCGGCGAGCGCGAGCGCGCGCTGCATCGCGGCGAGGTCGGCGGCGGTGGGGGTCACGGTGCTCCGGAAAGACGGGGGCGGAGTCTCGGGGTCGAGCGGCTAGCCTTGAGCCTATGCGTGTCCACGTCGCCGACCACCCCCTCATCACCCACAAGCTGACGGTGCTGCGCGACCGGCAGACCTCGTCGCCGGTGTTCCGCCAGCTCACCGAAGAGCTGGTGACGCTGCTGGCCTACGAGGCCACGCGCAACGTGCGCGTCGACCCCATCGAGATCCAGACGCCCGTCACCACGACGCAGGGCGTGAAGATCAGCGAGCCGCGTCCGATCGTCGTGCCGATCCTGCGCGCAGGTCTCGGCATGCTCGAGGGCATGGTGAAGCTCCTCCCCACCGCCGAGGTCGGCTTCCTCGGTATGGTGCGCGACGAAGAGACGTTCCAGCCCACCACCTACGCCGAGCGCCTGCCCGACGACCTCAGCGACCGCCAGTGCTTCGTGCTCGACCCGATGCTCGCCACCGGTGGCTCCCTCGGCGCGGCGATCACATTCCTGTTCAACCGCGGCGCGCAGGACGTCACCGCGATCTGCCTGCTGGGGGCGCCCGAGGGCGTCGCCGCGATCGAGAAGCAGGTCGAGGGACACGACGTCACGCTCGTGCTCGGCGCGCTCGACGAGCGTCTGAACGAGAAGGGCTACATCGTGCCCGGGCTCGGCGACGCCGGCGATCGCCTGTACGGCACCGCCTGACGCTCGCACCTGTTTTGGGGCGCGATCCGCGCTTTGGGGCGGATGTCATGCGCCCCGAAGCGCGAAATGCGCCCCGAACCCACGAGGTACGAGTGCGGCGCGGCGCGTCAGCCGTCGGCGCCGACCAAGCGCGCGAAGGCACTGAGGCGCGCGACCCCCTCGGGAGTGCGAGGCAGGTCGTCGAGCAGGGCGGGTGAGTACAGCACGTAGGCCGCCTGCATCGCCCGCGAGATCGCGACGTTGATGCGGTTGCGCAGCAGCAGGAACTCGAGCCCGCGCGGAGCCTCGCGCCCGGAGGATGCCGCCAGGGTGAGGACCGCGACGACCGCCTCCTTGCCCTGGAACCGATCGACCGTCCCCACCGGCACGTCGGAGAAGCCCGCCGCCGCGAGGGCCTCTTCGACCGCGACCTGCTGGGCGTTGTACGGGGTGATCACGATGATGTCGTCGGCGCGCAACGCCCGAGGTGCCTGCGGGATCGCCTCGTCGCCGACACCGCCCTCGGCGCCGGTCCACTCGCGGCCCACCAGATCGGCGACGAGCGCGACGACGGTCGCCGCTTCCTCCGGCGAGGACGTGGCGTTGCCGTGGTGCCGCACCGGCACAGGGTGGACCCCGGGCTCGACACCGTCGAGCGCTCGCACCGCCGTGGAAGGGTGGGCGGCGAGGCGCCCCTCGTACGACAGGAGCGACACGGGCCCGGCGACGGCCGGGTGCATGCGGCGGGTGCGGGCGAGGAAGTAGCCGAACTCCGGCGGGACGACCTCGGCCCCGTCGATCACCCACCCGAGCGCGGACGTGTCGACCGGCTCGGGGTGCGTGCCCTGGCTGACCTGTGGCAACTGCTGAGGGTCACCGAGGAGCAGGAGACGCGAGGATGCCAGGGAGACGGCGATCGTGGATGCCAGGGAGAACTGACCCGCCTCGTCGATGACCAGGAGGTCGAGGCTGCCGCGCGGGATGCGGCCCTCGTGGCTGAAATCCCAGGCCGTGCCCCCGACGACGAAACCGTGCGCGGCGTTCTCGGCGGCGAACGCGGGAATGCCGTTCTTGGGGAGCACGGTGAACGGATGATCGGCGCTCGGGTCCTTCGGGGCTTTCCCGACGCGGGCCGCCGGGACGCCCGCCGCGATGACCCGGTCGAGCATGTGCTCGATGGTCGCGTGCGACTGGGCCACCACACCGACGCGGAACCCCCGCTCGGCGACGAGGCGCGCGATCACGTGCGATCCGACGTAGGTCTTCCCGGTTCCCGGAGGCCCCTGGACGGCGAGGTAGCTGCGGTCGAGGTCGGCAACGCTACGGGCGATCGCTCCGACCTCGTCGTCTCCGGCTCCGCCGTCGATGGACGTGACGGATGCCAAGGCACCGGACAGTGTGCGCGGGGGTCGCCGACGGAGGATGTCGGCCGCCGGTCCGTCGGGGAGCGTCGGGGCCGCGGCGAGCACGGCATCCGCCCAGGTGTCGATGGCCTTCTGCTGGTTGCCCGCGCGCGGCGGAGCCGGTGGCGTGAGGGCGAGTGGAAGCTCGTCCCACGTGACGCCGTCGGCAGCGGTCTCTTCGATGATCGCTCCGTCGTCGAGCACCTCGCGAACGGTGACGTAGCGGGCCGCGTGGATCCAGCGCGGACGCGTCTCGACGGGGAACGACACCGGGAGCTCGTACACCGCGAAGGGTCCGCTGTCGACGCTCAGCCGCGTGCCCGGGGCGAGCTCGCCGCGGATCTCGAGCACCCGGCGTTCCGCGCCCCGCCCCGACTCGGGGAAGTGCCAGTCGGCCACGACGCGCGACCGCGCGGGATCGACGACGACCACATCGCGATTGTCCTCCCAGATCGATACTGGCTCGCGCAGCCGCAGATAGTGGGTGGCCCAGAAGGTCTTGGCTTCACGGGGGTAGTAGTCGATCGCCGCGGCGGCGAGGCGCAGAGCCGTGGCGTCGGGTTCGGGGGCGTCGTCCGCCCAGTGCTGCAGCGCGATGGCCTGGGGAGACGGCTCGTACGCGTGCTCGTCGGGTTCCGCGCTGCGCGCGGGCATCGCCCCACCCTCGCGTGCCCGCTCGACGAGCCAGTCGCGCAACCGGCGGG
>NZ_RBZY01000023.1 GCF_004022425.1 Microbacterium enclense
GGGACCGGGTCATCACCCACCCCGTCACCGGCGCCGTCTTGCACACCGATACGTATCAGCGGACGGCCGCGATCGACCGATACCTCCGCGCGCGAGACCGGCACTGTCGGTGGCCCGGCTGCACCGTTCCCGCGATCCGCTGCGAGATCGACCACAACCACGACTGGGCGCGAGGCGGGCCCACCGACGTCTGCAACCTGTGCTGCTTCTGCCAGCGACACCATACGCACAAGCAGTTCACGAGATGGCGGGTTCGGCAACTCGACGGAGGGGTGCTGGAGTTCACCTCACCCACCGGCCGGGTCTACACCGATTCACCCCAGCCCTACTATCCCGGAGTCCGCTTCACCGAGGCGAGAGACGGGTCGCCGCCACGCCGTGTCCCGCCATCACTCGAACACGATCCCGCACCCTTCTGATCCCGCACCCCTTCGGATCCCGCACCCTCCGGATCCCGCACGGTTGTCAGGAACGCTGCGCCGTGCGGAATGCCGCTAGCACAGCGCTCTCGCTCGCGCCGCCCCCTCGGGGAGCCACGCGAGTCGTGGAACCGTGAGGGCATGGCATCCCCTCTCGCCCTGATTCGTGATGACTCGCTCTCGCTCCTGACTCGCGGCTACGGGTTCGGGGAGCACCTCTGGCGGCGGGCAGAGAAGGGTGCGCGCGCCGTGCCGTTCCGGCTGCTCGGGCGGCCGGCGCTGCTCGTCCGCGGCGAGGAGGGCGTACGGCTCTTCTACGACGAGTCGAAGACCCGCCGCCACGGCGCGATGCCGGTGTTCATCCAGGAGTCGCTGTTCGGGCACGGTTCGGTGCACAGTCTCGACGGCGACGCGCACCGCCACCGCAAGGCGACATTCGTCGACGTGCTGTACGACGACGCCGAGGTCGACCGACCTCTCCCCGAGCTCGAGCGCGAATGGCGCGACGAGCTGCAGGCGTGGGCCGCGGGCGGGCAGCAGACCGCGTACGACGCCGCGGTCGGCGCCCTCGGCCGCGCGATCATGCGGTGGGCCGGCATCCCGGGGACCCCGGCGGCGAAGACGCGCTGGGCGAGGCGGCAGGCGCAGATCGTCGATGGGTTCGGGGTGCCGTACTCGCCGGAGTACCTTCTCGCTCTCGTGAACCGCCGCTGGTCCGACCGGCACGCCGCGAAGCTCATCGAGGCCGTCCGCGAGGGGCGGCTGCACCCCCACGAAGGCACCGCCCTGCACGCGTGGGCGCACCACCGCGACCGCGACGGCGCCCCGCTCAGTGCACGCCTGGCCGGGGTCGAGCTGCAGAACAGCTTCCGTCCGATGATCGCCGTCGCGCGGTTCGTGGCGTTCGCGGCGAAGGAGTTGCACGACCGCCCCGAGTGGCGCGAGCGCATCGCCGCCGAGACCGCCGAGCGCGGCCTGCTCGTCGGCGGGGAACTGTCGACGGCGTTCGCGCAGGAGATCCGCCGGACGGCCCCGTTCGTCCCGATGCTGCCGGCCTGGGCGACGACCGACGTCGAGCTCCACGGCCAGCGCGTCCCGGCGGGCGGCCGCGTGCTGCTCGACATCCTGGGCACCGACACCGACGCGCGGGAGTGGCCGCGAGCGGACGCCTTCGAACCCGAACGCTTCCGCGGGGTCGAGGACTACGAAGCCCTCACCGCCTTCGTCCCTCACGGCGGCGCCGACCTGGCGACCGGACACCGCTGCCCCGGCGAGAAGCTCGCGATCGCGGGGCTCGCGGCATCCATCTCCGCCCTCAGCGACCCCCGGATCCGCATCAGCGGCCGCGGCCTCGACGTGAACCGGCGACGGATGCCGACGAAGCCGCGCTCCGGCGGGCGGGTGCGCCGCGCCGACGCGCCGTCCGCCTGCCCCTTCCACCGCGGTTCCCGGGCGTGAACGCGCGCTGTCAACCCGCTTCGAGCATCACCGACGGGACGCCTAGGGTCCTGCGGTGACCACCGAGACCTCAGCGGAACCTTCCACCCTCCGGCGCGGGATAAGCGGCCCGCTGCTCTTCGCCTTCATCCTGGGCGACGTCCTGGGCGCCGGCGTCTACGCCTTGATGGGCGTCCTGTCCGAGCGGGTCGGGGGAATGTTGTGGGCACCGCTCGTCGCGGCGCTGCTCCTGGCCCTGCTCACCGCGGGGTCGTACGCAGAACTGGTCACGAAGTACCCCCGCGCCGGTGGCGCAGCGGTGTTCGCGGAACGCGCGTTCAAGAACCGCCTGGTGTCGTTCCTCGTCGGCTTCTGCATGCTCGCCGCGGGCGTCACCAGCGCCGCGGGACTGTCGATCGCGTTCGCCGGCGAGTACCTGCAGACCTTCATCAGCGTGCCCGCCATCCCCGCGGCCATCGTCTTCCTCGCCGTCGTGGCCGCGCTCAACGCCCGTGGCATCCGGGAGTCGATGAGCGCGAACTTCGTGATGACCGCGATCGAGGTCAGCGGGCTGGTCATCGTCGTGGTGGTCGTCGGCGTGCTCCTGTCCGGCGGCGGCGGAGACGTCTCGCGCGTCACGCAGCTGCCGGAGGGAACGGGCGCCGCGACTGCGGTACTGGCCGGCGCGATCATCGCGTACTACTCCTTCGTCGGCTTCGAGACCTCGGCGAACATGGTCGAGGAGGTCAAGAACCCCTCGCGCACGTACCCGCGCGCACTGTTCGCCGCACTGCTGACCGCCGGTGTGGTGTACGTCCTCGTCGCCCTCGCCAGCAGCATCGCCCTTCCGAGCGAGGAGCTCGCGAGTTCGAGCGGGCCGCTGCTCGCTGTGGTCGAGGCCAGCGGTGTCGGCATCCCGTCCTGGGTGTTCAGCCTCATCGCCCTCATCGCCGTCGCGAACGGCGCGCTGCTCACCATGATCATGGCCAGCCGCCTGGCCTACGGCATGTCGGAGCAGGGGCTGCTGCCCCGCGCGCTGTCACGCGTGCTCCCGAAACGCCGCACCCCCTGGGTCGCGATCCTCGCCACCACACTCGTGGCCATGGTGCTGACCCTCATCGGCGACCTGACGCTTCTCGCCGAGACCGTCGTGCTCCTGCTGCTGTTCGTGTTCCTCAGCGCGAACGTCTCGGTCCTCGTGCTGCGTCGCGACAAGGTCGAGCACGATCACTTCCGCGTCTGGACCTTCGTGCCGGTCCTCGGCATCGCGTCGTGCATCCTGCTGCTGACGCAGCAGAGCGCCACCGTGTGGCTCTTCGGCGCGGTACTGCTCGCCGTGGGTGTGGGCCTGTACTTCCTGGCCCGGTGGGGGCGCAGCCGCGGCGCGCGCACGGATGCCGTCGACGCCCGGGATGCGGAGTCCCCTCACGCATAAACGGTGCTCACGCGCATCGCGTTCATGCGTGTGGGTCGGCCGGGCTACCTCCGCCTCACCCCTCGCCGTTGTAGTACGGCCAGGGGTTGATGCGGCGGTCGCCGCGGCGGTCGGGGCCGGTGAGGGTCACCTCGCCGGTCGCGGCCCACTCGACGCCGCGCGGGAACATCCGGATGAACTCGATCCGCCGGAACGTGTCGATGTCGTGCCCGATCGTGATCGTGAACGACCGCCCCGCGCCGTACTCGTTGATCCACGCGAGCGGCTGCTCGGTGTTGATACCGGGCAGGGCAGCGATGCCCTCGGGCGGGATGTCGACCGGGTAATGCGACATCGGCCACACGGGCGCCTTCTCGTACGCCGCGAGGTCGTCGAAGGTCGTCAGCAGCACCTGCGCGCCCTCGTACATCTGCACGCCGACGAGGATGTCGTCACCGGTGACGGTCCACGTGGCGTTGATACCCTCGGTGATCGGATGCCGGGGCTCGGTCGTCCGCAGCACCGCCTCGCCCCACGGACGCGGGCGCAGCCCGGTCTCCCACGCGCTGAGCTTGGCACCGCGCATGACGTTGTACTCCTCGGGGTACCCCCAGCGGTCCTCCTGCGCGGCCGAGCCGTGGAACCAGACGATGCCCTTGCCCTCGTCGTGCACGAAGCGGAGGATCGCGGCATCCGTCTCCGCCCCGAACCCGGTCGCGATGTCGTGGTAGCCGTCACGGCCCTCGAACACGACGATCAGCACGTCGTACTTGTCGATGACGCTCGCCGGCAGCCCGCGCGGGTCCTCGACGACGCGGACCTTGAAACGGCCGGTGTCCTCCAGGAGCGTCGTGATCCACTGATTGTGCAGCCGGAAGCTGCGGTGGGCGTTGTCGTGCTCGGTGGTCATGTGCCCCGAGAGGATCAAGACGTTCAGCACGGCTCAGTCCTTCCGCGAGAACGCGGCGTCGAAGAGCTGGTGCGGCGGCGTGATCTCGGCGAGCTTGCGGACGAAGGCGAGGGCTTCGGGGCCGCCGACGAGGCGGTCCATGCCGGCGTCCTCCCACTCGACGCTCGTCGGGCCGTCGTAGCCGATCGCGTTCAGGGCGCGGAACAGCGGCTCCCACGGCACGGCGCCGTGCCCGGTCGAGACGAACGTCCAGCCGCGGCGCGGGTTGTCCCACGACAGGTGCGATCCGAGCACCCCGTTGCGGCCGTCGAGGTTGGTCACCGACTCCTTGCAGTGCACGTGGAAAATGTGCTCGGCGAAGTCCAGCACGAACGCGACCGAGTCCAGCTGCTGCCACACGAAGTGCGACGGGTCGAAGTTGAACCCGAAGCTCTTGCGGTGCCCGATGGCCTCCAGCGTTTTCTTCGCGGTCCAGTAGTCGTACGCGATCTCCGACGGGTGCACCTCGAGCGCGAAGCGCACCCCGACCTCCTCGAACACGTCGAGGATCGGATGCCACCGGTCGGCGAAGTCCCGATAGCCGGCCTCGATCATCGCCTCCGACGCCGGCGGGAACATCGCCACGTACTTCCAGATCGACGACCCCGAGAACCCGGTCACCGTCGAAACCCCGAGTTTCGCGGCGAAGCGCGCCGTGTTCTTCAGGTCTTCCGCGGCGCGCTGCCGCACGCCCTCGGCATCCCCGTCGCCCCACACCCGCGACGGGACGATGTCGTGGTGCCGCTCGTCGATCGGGTCGTCGCACACGGCCTGACCGACGAGGTGGTTCGCGATGGCCCAGACCTTCAGGCCGTGGCGTTCGAGGATGTCCCGGCGCGACTGGACGTAGTCGGCGTCGTCCCAGCGGGAGACGTCGATGTGGTCGCCCCAGCAGGCGATCTCGAGGCCGTCGTACCCCCACTCCCCCGCGAGACGCGCGACCTCTTCGAACGGCAGATCGGCCCACTGGCCGGTGAACAGGGTGATCGGACGAGCCATGACGAAACCTTTCAAGAAACCGGAACGGGGGAGGCCACGGCCGTCCACGCCGAATCGTTGACACTGCTGCGCTCGACCGCGTCAAGCACCCGCTGCACGAAGAGGCCCTCCGCGAACGAGGGATGCGGATCGACACCGGCGTCGATCGCGGCGACCAGGTCCACGACCTGGTGGGTGAAGCCGTGCTCGTAGCCGAGCATGTGACCCGCCGGCCACCACGCCGCGACATACGGATGCACCGGTTCGGTCACGAGGATCTGCGTGAAGCCCTGGCGCCCCTCGGGTGCGGTGCGGTCGTAGAACCGCAGACTGTTGAGGTCTTCCAGGTCGAACGCCAGCGCGCCCCGGTCGCCGGACACCTCGACGGTGAGGGCGTTCTTGCGGCCTGTGGCGAACCTCGTCGCCTCGAACGACGCCAGCGCACCGTTCGACAGCCGCCCGGTGAAGATCGCGGCGTCGTCGACGGTGACCTCGCCCATGCCCTCCCCGGCCGAACCGGAGAGCCCCGAACCTGCGGCCTGCAGCGGACGCTGCTTCACGATCGTCTCCAGCGTCCCCGTCACACGCTCCACGTCGAGGCCCGTCACGAACTGGGTCATGTCGATGATGTGCGCTCCGATGTCACCGAGCGCACCCGAGCCCGCGTGCTCTTTCTGCAACCGCCACGCGAGCGGCATCCCGGGGTCGACGAGCCAGTCCTGCCGGTACGCCGCGCGCACCTGCTGCACGGTTCCCACGGCACCCTCGGCGATCATGTCCCGCAGCAGCGTCACCGCCGGCACGCGCCGGTACGTGAACCCCACCATCGACCGGATGCCACGCGCCCGCGCCCGCTCCGCCGCCTCGGCCATCGCCTCGGCCTCGGCCACGGTGTTCGCCAACGGCTTCTCGCACAGCACGTGCTTGCCCGCCTCCAACGCTGCAATCGCGATCTCCGCGTGCGAGTCGCCGGGCGTCACGATGTCGACGACGTCGATGTCGTCCCGCGCGATCACCTCGCGCCAGTCGGTGGCCGATTCGGCCCAGCCCCACTTCGCGGCAGCGGATGCCACGGCATCCACGTTCCGACCCACCACGACCGCCATCTCCACCGGACGCGCCAGATCGAACACCCGCGGCGCCTGCCGCCAGCCGACCGAGTGCGCCGCCCCCATGAAGCCGTAACCGATCATCGCCACGCGCAGGGGCCGGGCGGAGGTCATGCCAGCACCAGCTCGCGCTCGACCGGCACCCGGTTGGTGACGTAGCGACCGGGGCCGCCGTCGACGCCCGGCATGATCTGCATATAGAGAAGACGCATCGTCAGCACGACCTCGACGGTGACCTTGCCACCCGTCGCGGGCGGGGTGTCGAGGTGGATCAGCACATCGGGACGGTCGGCGACGAACCAGAGCGTTTCGGACTGCTCGGGCAGCTCCTCGACGCGGTACTCGCGACCCCCGAGGACGAAACGGAGGTCATCGGTCGGAACCGCGACACCGTTCACCGTGGCGGCGACGCCGTCGACGGCCGAGAGCCAGAGGCTCCGGTACCAGGGCAGCTGCACCGAGACGGCAAGGCCGTCGTCGGTGCGACGGACGTCCTTCTCGGCGAAGAGCGAGTTGTGGGTGGCCACGGTGACTCCTAGGCGAACGTGTCGACGAAGTGCTCGTGCGCGACCGGCGGCACGGGCTCGAGCTTCTGCGTCGTCTCGGGGCTGTACGGGTGGTTCTTCGACGGCACGGGCTCGTCGGCCGGGGGCATGAACACCGGCTTGCCGTCGTCGCCGAAGTACATGAGGTCGAGGTCGAACGCGCCCTGGTTCTTGAGGCCGAAGCTCACCCAGTTCTCCTCGAAGGGGGCGCGGGCCAGCTCGTAGCAGCGGAACTTCCAGAACTTCCACTCGCCGTCCTGCTTGAGGAAGTCGATGGCGTACTTGCACCACACCCAGTGGGCCCAGACCTTCTTGCCGAGCACTTCGTCGGGCGAGTACATGTCGGGGAACGCCTCGGCGACCTTCGGGTCGGTCAGGCCCGACTCGGTGCCGGCCATCATCCAGACGCCCTTGGCGGTCGTGCCGTCGGCGGCGACCTCGATCACGGGAGTGTTCGTGGCGTGGAGGATGAGCTTGCCCTCGGGGTGGGGGCGGCCGCGGTGGTAGTCGGTAACGCTCTGCCACGTCGTGTACTGACCCGCGTTGGTGTAGCGGGCGCGGATGCCCTCGGTGCCCTCCCTCACCCACATCGGGATGATCTGCTCGTCCTCGAACGCGTTGTGCAGGTACATGTAGCGGTTGAACAGGTTCTCGACCTGTCCGCGGTCCTCGGCGCGCTGCGCCAGGGCCTGTGCGGCCTCGACCTGCTCGCGCAGACGCGAGACCTCGGCGACGAGGTCCGAGAGGGATGCCTCGGTAGTGGTGTTCGACACGGATACTCCTTCGTGGATGTGGTGTCAGGCCGGCTGGCGCGCGGCGACGGTCTCTTCGATGGCGGTGCGCATGAGCGCGTGCTGCTTTCTGACGAGGTCGATCGGGTCGCTCTCGCCGAGGTCGCTGAAGGCGTGGCCTTCCCACTCGCTGGAGAGGTAGCCCTGGTATCCGCCCTCGACGAACTGCTTCACGATGCGCGGGATGTCCATGGCGGGTTCCTGGCCGTCGGGGCCGATGTCGTAGAACTTCGCGTGGACGTGGAAGATCTGCGGCATGATGTCGAGCCACTCCTCCGGCGGCACCAGCCCGTGCATGTTGAACGCGAGGCGCGTGAAGGGGCCGAAGCGCAGAGGGTCGACGCCCTCGCCCGACAGGTAGTCCTCGAACTTCTGGTTGCGCACGTGCATGGGCGTCGGCTCGTGCCAGATCTCGTCCATCACGGGGAAGTGCTTCTCGTCCATGCCCATCTGACCGAGCGTGCGCAGCAGCGTCGGGGAGAGGGAGTGCATGGTCGACGAGAAGTCGGCGGTGAAGCCGAGGCGGTCGCTGCCGAGCTCCTCGTACACCTCGCGGATCTCGAGCACCTTCGGGTCATTCGGCCCCGAGGGCGCGTGAATCTCGTAGCCGAGCTTCTGGTCGTACTTCTCGGCGAGCGGCAGCAGTCGGCGCAGCAGTTCTTTGCCGGCCGACCGGATGACGATCCTCGTGAAGCCGAGCGTGTGTGCCGACTTCAACTGGCGCGCGAAGAACTCGTGCTCCTCGTCGGGCGTCATGTCGCGGTCCTTGCGGCGCCCCATGTCGAGGTTGGTGCCGACCGCACTGGCCTCGAGACCGTACTTCTCGAGCGAGTCGAACCACAGCTTCACGAAGTCGGCGTCGACGTCGGGATACGACCGCAGCAGCTGCGCGAAGTTGAACTCGACGCCCGGGCCGATGCCCTGGTCATGGACCTCCCGGATGAGCGTCTCCGGGGTGTAGAGCCCCGCGGCGAATTCGCTCGTCATCGAGTAGAGGGTGGTCCCGAGCTTGATGCCGGTCCCGGCGATTCCGTCACTCATGGCGGTGTCCTTTCGGGGTGGTCAGGCGCGCACGGCGTGCGACAGATGGGCGTCGATGGCGCGCCGGGCCTCGGCGGCATCCGTGATCATCCGGGAACCCGCGGCCTCGGCCGCCGTGCGCTGGATCGCCTGCTCGGCGCGGATGATCTCGAACGGGCTCTGCCAGTGATTCCAGTGCCAGCCCTCGTACTCGCTCGAGACGGCCCCGCTGTAGCCGTTCTCGACGAGCAGCGTGATGAGGTCGGCGACGGGCACCGACGGCTCCTGGCCGTTCTCGTCGATGCCGAAGAACTTGCCGTGCACGTGCTTCACCCAGGGCATGATCTCGAGCCAGTCATTCACCCGGGCCGGGCCGAAGAGTCCGGTGCCGTTGATGCCGAAGTCGATGCCGAGGTCGGGCCGGCCGTGTTGGTATGCGAGGCCGATGAATCGGCCGAAGCGCTGGCCGTGATCGGCCTGGTCGGCGGGAGGACCCTGCTCGTAGTACTCGTCCCACAGCGAGACGACGGCCGCGAGCAGGTCCTCGGACGCACCGCGGCGGCGGTACGCCTCGAGGAGCGAGGGCGCGAAGCCCGTGACGGTGGCCCCCCAGTCCATCGTGAAGCCGAGGAAGGGCGAACCGACCTGCTCGTAGCGGTCGCGGAGGGCGAGGATGCGCGGGTGCGAGGCGTACTGGTCGGCGTGCACCTCGAGCGCGAGGGTGACGCCGTACTCCTCGGCGATGGGGGCGAGCTGCTCCATCGAGTCGGGCGTCAGCGAGATCTGCACGCGAGCGATGGGGAAACCGAGCTTCGCCGCCGCCGCGATCTGCCGCCGCATGTAGGCGATGAGCTCGTCCTGGTCCATGAGCTGGTCGGGGCGCAGGCCGATATCGGCGTTGACCGCGAGCGAGGTGCGCACGAGCCCGACCTCGTCGATCAGGTCGGAGAAGCGTCCGGCGAAGTGGTCGTCGATCTCGGGGAAGCCGCGGAAGCTCGAGAACCCGATGATCTCGAGGCCCGGCCCGAAGCCCTCGGCCGCGGTCTTGCGGATCAGCTGGTCGAGGTCGTACTCGCGAGCGTGGAAGGCGCGGGTGAAGCTGTACAGCGTGACGCCCTGGATGGGCGTGCCCTTCTGCGCGGTCATGCGAGAGCCTCCTCAGAAGTGCGGACGGACATCGTTTTGCTGTCGTGCTCCTCGATGTGCAGCACCTGGTCGTCGGCGATGATGATGTACGGGATGTAGAGCTCGAGATCGACGCGCACCTCGTGCTCACCGGCATCCACCGCCAGGTCGCCCGAAAGAACGGCCGAGTCGGTGGGGAACCACCACTCCTGCGTGTTCGTCGTCATCTCGGCGAAGGTGAACTCCTCGCCGTTCATCTGCCACCGCAGCGTCTCGGCCGGGGCCTCGGCGCCGTCGATGGTCAGCTTCGCCGCGGAGATGCAGGATGCCGGTAGCGCCCGGTACCAGGGCAGGCGCACCTCGACCGCCACACGTCCGTCGCGGGCACGTAGCGTGCCCTGCTCGATGATGCGATCCGGGATCACCGGGACCTCCTCGTCGGTGCGGCCGGAGCCGCAGACCTCTTTGTCTTGATTTCTACATTCTAATGTCTGATTCCTGCATAAGCAAGGATCAGGCCAAGGATGCCACGACCGCCCGGGCACCGCGGACGGCCAGCGCCACGGACGTCAGCGTGGGGTTGCACGCCGTCGCCGTGGGGATCACGCCGTTACCGGCGACGAACAGACCCGGGACGCCCCAGACCTGGCTGTCGGTGTCGCACACGCTCGTGCCGTCGTCGACGGTCCCCATGCGCGTCGAGCCCTGGTAATGCAGCGACGAGCCCAGCGGGAGGGTGAAGGGCCGGTCGCCGACCGGATCGCCGACCGCCTCGGCCAGACGCGTGATCTCCGCCCGCGCCCGCTCGATCACCTCGCGATCGCGGGCGGTGAGGGTGTAGTGGATGCGGGGAGCCGGCATCCCGTATCCGTCGATGTGCGCGTCGTCGAACTCGACCCGGTCATCGGCCCGGAGATCTTTCGCGCAGAACAGTCCGAGCCCCACGATCGAACCCGGGACCACCGGGTCGTCGTCGGCCAGAGCGATGGGTGAGGCGTCGAGCTGCATGATCTGACCGTGAAAGGGCATGTCGTCGGTGAACGGCACCCAGCTGACACCGCTGTACTCGGCGAGCCCGGTCGTCGGGGCGTCATCCCCGAGCGGCGCGACGTCGCGCAGTCGCGACGCGAAGACCACCTGCGCCTGGTCGTTGAGGTACCGCCCGAGGGCGGCGGGACGCACGCCCGAGGCCCACAACAGCTGCGGGGTGCGCAGCGCGTCGGCGGCCACG
Organism: Microbacterium enclense; assembly: GCF_004022425.1. Lineage (GTDB taxonomy): Bacteria > Actinomycetota > Actinomycetes > Actinomycetales > Microbacteriaceae > Microbacterium > Microbacterium enclense_A. The sequence continues at coordinate 11,019 of NZ_RBZY01000023.1, forward strand.
ACGACCACGCGTGCCGCGATCTCGTGCTGCTCGCCCGAGCCCAGGTCGCGAACGACGACCCCCGCCGCGCGCCCGTCGGCCAGCACCACGGACGTCGCGAGCGACTGGTCGAACAGCGCGAAGTCCGGGTTCTCGCGCGTGACGTCGCCGAGGACCACGTCCGACCCGGACCACACCAGGCGGCCGTCGTCGCGGCGGTGCACCGCGAGCGGCATCCGCTGCACCTTCGTCGCCTCCGTGCGGCCGTCGTCGACAGCGGCCGAGAGCCGTTCGCGCACGATCTCCCCGAACGGGGCGGCGTCGAAGGCGTTCCGCGTGACGCCGAGCAGGCGCTCGCCCTCGGCGAGGAGCTCGTCCATGTCGGGGAGGAAGGCGATGCGCTCGCTCTCATTCGGCCACGGGCATGCACCGGTCCAGTGAGCGGCCATGCCTCCGACGTTGCTCGACATCGCCACGACGGGAAGGCCGTCCTCGCCGTCGAAGACGTAGCCCTCCTCGAGCAGAAAAGTGCCGGGGCGCGCGCCGCGCACGCCGGCTTTCGCTGCCCCGGGGCTGGCGACCTTCTCGCCACGCTCTCCCGGCCCCTCCGACGCCACCTGCGCACGCGCCCGCTCGGCCGGGTCGCCGATGTTCTTCACGTGAGCCCCGGGCGGGTCCGACACGATCGGGCCCACCTCGAACATCGCGATCGACAGGCCCGGCGCTTGCTCCGATAGCACGCGGGCGTAAGCGGCGCCCGTCGGCCCGCTGCCCACGATCGCGACGTCGACCGCCTCCGGGTACCGCCGCCCGCTCACGCCGTCCGCCCCAGTTCGACGATGTGGGCGACGGATGCCTCGGACCCGGTGGTCGGGTAGTACTCCAGGCCGATCGGCCCGTCGTAGCCGCTGGCGCGGAGCAGCCGGAAGCGCTCGGCCCAGTCGAGGTCGCCCGTGCCCGGCTCCCCGCGCCCGGGGGCGTCGGCGAGCTGCACGTACCGGATCAGGTCGCCGGCGTTGGCGAGCTCGGCCTCCATGTCCTCGCTCTCGACGGCCGAGTGGTAGATGTCGTAGAGCACGCCGAACTGCGGAGAGTCCACGCCGCGCGCGACGTAGACCGCCTCCGACGTGCGGTCGAGCAGCGAACCGGGGTGGTCGACGCGGACATTCACGGGCTCGAGCACCAGCGTGACGCCGGAGCCGTCGATCTGCGCGATCGCCTTCCGGTAGATCTCGATCAGCTTGTCGAGCTGCACCTGCCGCTTCCAGCCTCCGAAGCCCGTTCCGCTTCCCACGACGATGCGGGGGCAGCCGAGGTCCTGCGCGATCGCGACACCCTCGTCGAGCTTCCGGAAGAACTCCGAGTGGTCCCAGGGCGGGATCATGAACTGCGTGCGCGGCTCGGCGAGCTGCGCGGTGAGCTGCGTGCCGGTCTCCTCGAGCGCAGCCTTGAGCGCCGGGAGGTCCTTCGGCGTCGACGGCGCGTCCACCCCCGTGGGACCCCACATCTCGACGGCGTCGAAGCCGACGGCGGCAGCCGCGCGCACGCGGTCGTGGTACTCACCGGCCTCGGTGAAGAGCAGTTCGATGTTCGGAGCGAGCTGGTACATGAGGGTCCTTTCGTTGTGCGGGCGCGACGACCGAGGGATGCCGAGTGTCCTGGCATCCATTCGGAGTGCCGCCCTAGCCCTTGAGGCCGCCGGCGAAGCCCTGGATGAAGCGCTTCTGTGCGAAGAGGTAGAAGGCGAGAATCGGGATCATCGAGACGATGACGATCGCGAAGATCTGGTTCCACGCCGACACGAGCGAGCCGATGTAGTAGTACATGGCGACCGGCAGGGTCTGGTTGGCCGAGCCGCCGAGGAAGATCAGCGACGTGAAGAAGTCGTTCCACACGATGAGACCGGCGAGGATCGCGACGGTTCCCGTCGCCGGCGACATCAGCGGCAGAACGACGCGGAAGAAGATCTGCGTGCGGTTGGCCCCGTCAATCGTCGCGGCCTCCTCGTACTCGGTGCCCAGGCCCCGGAAGAACCCGGCGTAGAGGAAGATCGCCAGCGGGAGCAGCATCCCGGTGTAGAGGATGATCATGCCCCACGCCGACCCGGTCAGGCCGATGGAGCGCGCCCCGATGTAGAGCGGCACGGTCCCCAGCTGCGTCGGCAGCACGATCGCGACGAGGAACAGGTAGTACACCGCGCGGCTCCAGCGCCGGGTGCTGCGGGCGATGACGTAACCGGTGAGCGAGCCGAGCAGCACCATCAGGACGATGCTGCCCGCGGTGATCACGACGCTGTTGACCAGGCCCATCACCACGTTGGAGTTGCCGGTGGCGGTGAGCACCTTGATGAAGTTGCCGAAGTCCGGAGCCGCCGGGGGTGCGAGCGTCGACGACGTGATTACCTCGCGGTCGGACTTCAGCGCCGTGGTGATGAGGAAGTAGAACGGCAGCAGGAACACCAGCGCGAGGAGCCAGAAGCCGAACTCGCGCAGCGCCGTGAGCTTGGTGTAGCGGAACATGTCAGGACTCCTCGGGGCGACCGTTGCTGACGCGCTGCTGCACGACGGCGAAGGCCAGGATGATGAGCGTGAGCAGCAGGGCCAGCGCCGCGCCGTAGCCGAAGTTGCCGAGGGCGAACGACTGCTTGTAGACCTGCGTCGCCAGCGTCTCGGTCGCCGCGGCGGGTCCGCCGCCGGTGAGGGCCATGATCTGGTCGAAGACCCGCAGGCCGTTGACGAGGCCGAGGGTCGTGGCGATCGCGACCGCCGGGCGGATCGACGGGAGCGTCACGTGCCAGAAGCGCTGCCACAGGCTCGCGCCGTCGATCGCGGCGGCTTCCTCGATCTCGACCGGGACGGCGGCGAGCCCGGCCATGTAGATGACCATCGCGAAACCGATGTTCTGCCACACGAGCACGACCAGAACCGTCCAGATGGCCCAGGTCGGGTCGGCGACCCAGGCCCGAGCGAGGTCGCCCAGCCCCGCTCCGCGGAGCACGAGATTGAGCGGACCGTTGTAGTCGAAGATGAACTTCCAGATGTACGAGGTCGCCAGCGGACTCAGCACCACCGGCATGAAGAAGAGCGTGCGCAGGATGTAGCGAGACTTGAGTCCGCGGTTCAGCCCGAGCGCGAAGCCGAGCCCGAGGACGTTGCTCAGGATGACCGAGCCGAACGCCAGGAACAGGGTGTTCCACAGGGCGCCGAGCTTGGTGGGATCCTGGAAGATGCGGACGAAGTTGTCGAGACCGATCAGCTCGAAGGCGCCGATGCCCGTCCAGTTGGTGAAGGCGAAGAAGCCGCCGACGCTCGTGGCGACGTAGTGGATGCCGATGACGAAGACGATGCCGGGGAGGGCCCACCACCAGTGCCCGAACTTGAGCAGTCCGGGACGCCGCGGAGCCGGGGCCCGACGCCGCCCGCGGCGGCGCGGCAGCACCACGCGCTCGGTCTCGGTCCGAGCCGCTTCGCTCGGTCGAAGGGTTGTGCTCATGACGTCTCGTCTCCGTGGGGTCTCCGTGGGGAAGTGTGCGGCTCCGCCGCCCGGGTCCCTCGCGAGTCCCGGGCGGCGGAGGAGGTCAGTTGCCCCAGGCGGCGTCCATGCTCTGGAGCACCTGGTCGATGGTCGACTGACCCGTGAGGAGTCCCTGACCGCCGACCTGCAGCGCCTCGTAGACCGAGGGGTTGGGCCAGATGTTGTTCGGGAGGGGCGTGTACTGCTTGTTCTTCAGCAGGTCGGCGACGGGCTCGTAGATCGTGCCGGTGAGGTCGAGCGTGTCGAACGCCGAAACCGGCAGCTCACCCGAGAGCTCGTAGTAGCGCTGCTGCTGTGCGGGCTCGGCCATCCAGGTGAGGAAGTCCGCGGCGGCCTCCTTGTTCTGCGCCTTGGCGTTGATGGAGAGGGTGTAGTTCGAGCTGCCGAGCACCATCGGCTCGCCGCTCTCCGCGGGGAAGGGCTCGACCGCGAACTCGGCCTCGGCGGGTGCCGCCTTCGAGATCTCGATCGCGGCACCGGAGGGGATGAAGCTGCCGACCGAGGTGCCCTGCGCGAGGCCGTTCGTGATGGCGTCGAAGCCGCCACCCTCGGCACCGGGCTGGAAGCAGCCGGCGTCCTTCAGGTCGACGAAGGTCTGCAGGGTGTCCTTCCAGCCCTGACTGTCGGCGAAGGTGACCTCGCCGTCCGTGCGCTGCTGGTTCCAGTCGGGGGTGTCGGCGTAGACGCGGGTGGCGGAGATGCCCTGGATCGTGAGGCCCACGTTCGGCCCGGCGGCACCGGCGAGCGCGAGGAGCGAGGCGCCCTGGCTCTGGAGCGACGAGCAGGCGGCGGTGAACTCGCTCATCGTGGTCGGGAAGTCGTCGAGACCCTTCATCTTGGCCGTGCCCAGGCTCGCGACGATCGCGCCGATCGTGAAGTCGAGCGGCTGCCCGTAGACCTGGTCGTCGATCGTGTAGACCGACTCGCTGCCCGGGATGATGAGGCTTTTGGCGGAGTCGCCGAGGGGCTCGAGGAAGCCCGCCTCGGCCAGCGGAAGGATGCTGCGCGCGTCGCCCGAGCCGGGAGTGGTCTGGATGACGTCGGAGGCGTTGCCCGCCTGCAGCTGGGTGCGGATCGTCTCGCCGTACTTGTCGTTCGGGGTGGGGTTCGTGGTGATCGTCACGCCCTCGTGCTGCTCCATGTATTCCTTGGCGAGCGACTCGTACGGGCTCTCGAGGTTGTTGGAGGTGGCGAAGGTGAACGTGAAGGACTTCCCGTCGCCCGAGCCAGCATCGCCGGACCCGGAGCCGGAGCATCCGGCGAGAACGAGAGCGGCGGTGGCGGGAAGAGCGAGAAGACCTGCGAGTCGCATGACGCGACGGCGGGAATGGGTCATGGCCAGCCTTTCTGACGACGTTGTCGGCGGCCCCTTCGGTGGAGCGCCTGTGCTGTGTTCCTCAGTATCAGGGCGATGCGCCGAAAAAGCACATAAGTCTTGCGGATGGAGCACATAAGACCTGCCGGGCGGGCGGCATCCATGTCCGCGATGCCACAGGTGCGGCACATAGACCTGATCGATACACTGGCTGACGCCCATCCGAGCGAAGGATCACATCGTGGTGACCGATCACGCGACGCTGTCGCGCCTCGACCTCAACCTGCTCATCGCGCTGGACGCGCTGCTGACCGAGCGGAGCGTCACGCGCGCGGCCGACCGGTTGCACCTCAGCCAACCGGCCCTCAGCGCCTCGCTCGCCCGCCTGCGCACGCACTTCAACGACCAGATCCTCGCCCGTCGCGGCAACACCTACGAGCTCACGCCGTTCGCCGTGCGCCTGACCGACCACACGAGCACGGCCCTCGAAGCGGCCCGTCGCGTCTTCGAGAGCCAGGCGTCGTGGTCGCCTGCCGAATCGACCCGCGAATTCTCGATCTACGGCTCCGACTACGGCTTCGTGACCGTGGGCACCGTCGTCTCGCAGCTCGCCGCCGAAGAGGCGCCCGGGGTGCGCTTTCGCTACATGCTCCACAACCCCGGCATCGTCGAGGACGCCGCGAACCGCCTGCGCTCCGCCGACGGCATGGTCATCCCTCACGGCCCGGTCTCCGAACTGCCGTACCTGGATCTCTGGCAGGACGACTGGCTGGCGGTCGTGGCCGACGACAACGCCGAGGTGGGCGAGTCGCTCACGATGCAGAACCTCGCCGACATGCCGTGGGTGCTCACGTTCCAGTCGCGCTCGGCCTTCACCTCGGCGGCCCGCCAGATCCAGCAACTGGGCGTCGAGCCGCACATCGAGGTGGTGCTGGAGAGCTTCCTCTCGGTGGGGCACTTCGTCAGCGGCACGCGCCGCGTCGGGCTCGTGCAGTCGGCGCTCGCTCCGCATCTGCTCCGCATCGGCGGCATCCGCGTGGTCCCGCTCCCCTTCGCGGCCACGCCCATCGTGAGCGCCTTGTGGTGGCATCCCTCGCACAACCGCGATCCCGAGCACGAGTGGATGCGCGGGCTGTTCGCCGAGGCTGGTCGCCGGATCGCCGCGGGGCACGCACCGCACTGAGAACAGCTCTCGCCCGGCATCAGCGATCGTGATGGAGCACATCGGGATGCCGCGGTGCCCATCGGTGGTCATCATCGAGGCCCGGACGCTACTTTCGAAAATCAGAACCAACGTCCTGATTCTGTACATCGTGGGTTCGTTCATCACCCGATGCCCGCTCAGTGAGGAGCACACCATGGCGGAACCGTTGCGCGTCCTGATCGTCGGCGCCGGAATCGGAGGCCTGAGTACGGCCTCGGCCCTGGCTCGGATCGGCGCGAAGGTCGACGTCATCGACGACAAGCCCGAGATCAGCGTCGCCGGCGTCGGTTTCGGCCTGCGGATCAACGGCCTGCGTGCGGTGCGCGACATCGGTCTCCTGGAGGACGTGCTCGCGATCGGCCATCCGGCGCCCGGGATCGACAACTACGACGCCGACGGCAACCTCCTGAGCACCATGAGCTACGGCACGCAGGACGAGGGCCTCCCCGGCTGCGTGACGATGTCGCGGATCGCCTTCCTCGAGCTGGCTGCGAAGCACGCCCTCGACAACGGCTGCACCTTCCGGATGAGCACGACCGTCGCGGACATCGCGCAGGCTGCCGACACGGCCACGGTCTCGTTCAGCACGGGTGACCAGGTCGATTACGACCTCGTACTCGGCTTCGACGGCCTCCATTCGCAGATCCGCCGCGACTACTTCGGCGAGAAGTACGCTCCGCGCCCGGTGGGCGGGGTGGCGTGGCGGGCGGGCCTTCCCAACCGCCGCAAGATCATGCAGCCCATCATCTGCCAGGGCTACGGCGGCAAGATCATGCTCACGCCGCTGTCGGAAGACCTCATGTACATGGTGCTCACGGTGGCGGAAGAGGGGCGCCCGCGATACGACGCGAGCAGGATGGCCGAGATCATGCACGATCGCGCGGCCGACCTCACCCGCGGATCGACGTTCCTGGCCGACGCGCTCGACGACGTCCGCCACGCCGAGAACGTGGCCTACACGCCCTATTCGACCGTATGGGTGCCGTATCCGTGGTTCCGCGGCCGCGTGATGATCCTCGGCGACGCGGCACACACGATGACGCCGTACCTCGGGTCGGGGGCCGCGATGAGCATCGAGGACGGCGTCGTGCTCGCGCAGGAACTCGCGAAGGACCAGTCCCTCCTCGACGCGCAGCTGAACTTCATGAAGCGCCGCCTTCCGCGGGTGCGCGCGGTGCACGAGCGGTCGGTCGAGTCGATGCTCGAGGAGTTCGACTCCGTCACCGAGGAGACCTACCGCGCGCGCATCGACCACCTCCGTCACGACGAGCCCATCGCCAACGAGTACGCGAACCGCCTCCTGCGGATGCCCTACTGAGACCCTCCGAGGAGACGCACGTGTCGCACACGCCCACCCGCACCCTTGTCGTGGATGCCGCCCGCGAGAGCGCCTTCCGACCGCTGAACGGCGTCGGGGGTGTCCCCGGCCCGGTCGACGGAAACCCCGAGTTCCCCGACATGACGCCGCTGTGGCGAGAGGCCGGGGTGACGGTCGTGCGCTCGTTCGACTGGGTCTCGCGCCTGGACACCCGCGACAACCCGACGAGCCTGTTCCCCGACTGGAGCGCCGACCCCGACGACCCCGCGAGCTATAACTTCACCGCGACCGACCAGTGGGTCGACGCGGTGCACGCGATCGGCGCAGACGTCATGTTCACGGTGGCCAGTTCCATCCCGAAGAACAAACTTCCGGCGGAGGACGTCGAGCTGTACAGCCGGGTCGTCGAGGGCATCGTCCGGCACTACTCGCAGGGGTGGGCGGGCGGACCCTCGAAGCCCATCCGGATCTACGAGTTCGGTGACCAGCCCGACTTCGGCCCCCTCCACTTCGCCGGGCAGCCCGAGGAGTTCTACGGGATGTACCGCGCGTTCTGCGAGGCGGTTTCCCGGGTGGATGCCGGCCTGACCGTCGGCGGACCCGCCACGGCCTTCCCCCTCGAGACGGACTCGCCGTACCGGGAGGGCTTCCTCGCCTTCGTGCGCGAGAACGACCTGCCGCTCGACTTCTTCTCGTTCCTCTGGTTCACCGACGGCAGCCGCGACCCCCTCGACTACCGCTTCGTGTCCCGCGAGCTGCGCGAGGTTCTCGACCGGCACGGGTTCACCGACACCGACCTGACGCTCAGCTACTGGAACTACCTCGCGGTCCCGAGCAGTTCCGCTCCGGCTGCCGAGAAGGGGGCGTTCCAGGCCGCGACCGCGATCTACCTGCAGGATACGGTGATCGACCACGCGTTCTTCTTCCGCGCCGACAGCGGACGCGACCCGCATTACGGGTTCGTCGATCCGGGCGGCGTGGGCGACGTGGACGGCAACCCGGATGAGCGTTCCCACGCGCTGGTTCTGGCCGGGCGCGCACTCACCGGGCGGCGCCTCGCCGTCTCGGGCGGCGACGAATCGGGCCTCGCCTGCGCCGCCGGCCGCGACGGCGACACCGTGCGCATCCTGGTGGCGAACTACGTCGCGCCCGACAGTGCCCTCGCCCCGCGCGAGGAGGATCGCTTCACCTTCCGCATCCCCATCGGCGAGCAGCGGATCGAGCTGGGACTGACCCTGCCGCCGCAGCGGAGCGAGCTGGCATCCGCGGGAGTGGAGTCGGTTCGCGTCGAGGTGCGCAACCTTCCGTGGACGGATGCCACCGCCCACGCCACGATCACCTCGCTGACCGGCGCGGTCGAGGGGCCGCGCCCGGTGCCGGTGTCGGCGGCGGGTACCCTCCAGCTAGACATCGCCCTGTCGGCCCAGTCGGTCTTCCTCGTGGAGCTCACGGCCTGACGGCGGGAGCGACGGGATGAGAGCGATGGGGGGACGACCGACCGTGAACGGGATGTCGGAGCCCAAGCAGCAGCGCAGCCGCGACTCGTTCGCAAAGGTGCGCGCCGCCGTCCTCGAGCTCCTGCACGAGCGTGGCACGGGCCAGTTCTCGCTCGCCGAGGTCAGCGCGAGGGCCGAGGTCTCGATCGGCTCGATCTACGGCCGGGTCTCCAGCAAGGTCGAGCTGCTGAGGGTGATCCAGGGTCAGGAGTTCGATCGCCTCGACGTCGAGACCGAGGAGCGCGTGGGCGCCGCCGGAGTCGGAGCCGCGAGCTTCGCGCGCGCGACGGCCGAGATCGTCACGGTGTACGCCGAGATCCTGCGGGAGAACCGCGACCTTCTCTCCCCGTTCTTCCTCTTGGGAGTGGAGGATGCCGAGATCCTCGACCGCGGTCGGCGCTCCGGCGACGCCGGGCAGGCGGTCTTCCTCCGGGCGCTGCTCGCGGCCGCGGAGGAACACGGCGTCGACCTCACGCGGGAGCGGGCCGACTGGGCGTTCGAGATCTTCTACAGCCTGTGCGTGCGCTACCTCGGCCTCGGCGTCACGGCGACCGCGAGCCCGCACGACGCCTACGCCTGGCCGGACCTGCTCGAGCGCCTCTCGCGAACGGTGTACCTCACGGTGTCGTCGGACTGATTTGGCGAGCAGTCCTTCATCGGGCTTGTCGCCCTGTCACTCGCCGATACGAGTCCAGGTGGCGGAGCGGCCCGCGCCGTCCGATTGCACACTCCCGGCGACGCGGAGCTGGTCCAAAACGAGACGGATCGTCTGGTCGCTGACGCCCGGCAAGGCCGCACGGATGTCCGCGATACGGAACGTCGCGGGGGCATGATTCGTGACGTAGTCGCGGACGCGATTCTGCTTGCTACCGGTCGACCGGTTCGCGGCAGTGATGGCAGCGAATCGGTCGTAGGAGTCGTGCAAGACGGTGACGAAGTAACGCAGCCATGGCCACGGGTCGTGCTCACCCGTGTGCCAACCATGGGTCGAGGCCAACAGACCGGCGTAATAGGCATCGGCCGTCTGGGCGATTCGGTCCTCGAGTGAGACATATCGCGTGACGTCGTAGTCCGCGTGTTGGAGCAGGGCATTCGTGATGGCTCTCGTGATGCGCCCGTTGCCGTCGTCGAACGGATGGATGGTGAGCAGGTCGAGAACGAACAGACCGGTGAGCAGGATCGGGTGATGCCGATCAGCGTCCATCGCCCCGTTGTAGCGGGCGATGAGCTCGTCGAGGTGGGACAGTGTCTCGGTCGGCGCCACGGGAGTGAAACGTGTGGTTGTGCTGCCGTCCGCGTTGCGGTCGACGACGAGGTTCGCGGTGGTCTTGAACGCACCGCCTGGTATGTCCGTATACCGGAAGAGCAGGCGGTGCAAGTGCAGGAGGAGGCCGACGTTCAGCGGACGCCACGACTCCTGGTACAGATAATCCAGCGCCTCTCGGTAGCCTGCGAGTTCTTGCTCGCTGCGGTCGCGCAAGCCGGTGACCTCGCCGCCGAGGATGGCAGCAGCTCTCACTTTGTCCGCGACCACCACACCTTCTATCGCGGAGGATGCCTCGATGCTGGCGACGCGTGCCCGCTCAGCGAGTGAAGTGAGGAGCGCGGGGAGCTTGTCCCGAAACAGCGCTTCACTCCCCCGCCCGGTATCGACCGCGCGGAGTGAGGCGACAACATCGAAGGGCACGGATCCGATGAAGTGGTCGAGGTCAACGAACGATCTCATCGCGCCCCTCAATCCACTAAAAGTACTATTTCTGCCTTCATATTAGTAGGTTTAGGGGCTTCTTGAGAGATGCGTCGGTCGCGCGCCTCACGCATGCGTCCGGGAGCGGGCGAGGTTACCCCGCCGCCACCGCCCGCATCGACGCGCGGATGAGGTCGTGCTGGCGGCGCACGAGGAGCAGCGGGTCGACCTCGCCGAGTTCGGCGAAGGCGTGTCCCTCCCACTCGCTCGACCAGAAGCCGCGGTACCCGCCCTCGACGAACACGCGCACGAGCTCGGGGTAGTCGATCGCCGGCTCCTGGCCCTCGTCGTCGATGTCGTAGAACTTCGCGTGCACGTGCAGGATCTGCGGCATGATGTCGGCCCACTCGCGGGGGTCGACGCGGCCGTGCATGTTGAAGGCCAGGTGCGCGAACGAGCCGAGGCGGCCCGGATCGAAGTCGCGGCCGCGCAGGTAGCCGAGGAACTCCTGCTGACGCGCCTGCATCGTGGCATCCGTCGCCCAGATCTCCTGCAGCTTCGCGACCGCCTCGTCGTCGAGTCCGGCACGCCGCACGGCGCGCAGGAGCGTCGGCGACGTCGAGTGCATCGTCGACGAGAAGTCGGCGACGAAGCCCAGCAGCGGCGAGTCGAGCTCGGCGTACGTCTCTCGCACGCGCAGGATCGGCTCGGCGTTCGGCCCCATCGGCGCGTGGATCTCGTACGCGAGCTTCAGCTCGAGCTCCTCCGCGATCGGCAGCAGCCGGCGCAGCAGCTCGGGCTTGGCCGACTGGATGCGCACGAGCGGGAAGCCGAGCTTCTTCGCCCCCTCGAACATGAGAGTCGAGAATTCGAACTCCTCATCGGGCGTCATGTCGCGATCGCGACGACGACCCATGTCGAGGTTGGCTCCGAACGAGCTCTCGACGAATCCGTGCCGGTCGAACCCCGCGCGCCATGTGCGCACGAAGTCGTCGCCGACGACGGGATAGGTGGGCACCATCTGGGATGCCACGATCTCGATGCCGGGGCCGATCCCGAGTTCCGCCACCCGGTCGAGCAGACCGTCGAAGTCGTACCAGCCGGCGCGGAACTCCGCGCTCGCGGAGTAGAGCGTGAGACCGAGCTGGAACGGGTCGTCCGTCACGGCGGGGGGCGGAGGCGCCGCCTCGTGCACGAGCGCCGGGGGCACGGCATCCGCGTCGACGACGGTCAGCGTCTTCACGTCGTGGACCACGTTGGGCACGTACATGCCCGGCCCGCCGTCCTGGCCGGGCGCGATCTGCATGTAGGGCAGCCGCAGCTCGCCGTGCAGGACGACGTCGTGCGTCTCCCCGAGGGCGACCGGCGCCGCGCGGCGCGCGACGAGCAGCGGGTGCTCCTGCAGGAACCACAGGCGTTCGCTCTGCTCGGGGAGTTCGTCGAGCCGGTACGAGGCGTCAGCGAAGTCGACACGGAGGTCGTCGGCATCCACCCGTTCCCCGTCGACGGAGAGCTCGAGCGTGGTCACAGACGACAACCAGAGGCTGCGGTACCAGGGGATCGTCAGCCGCAGCGCGAGTCCATCGGGATGCGCGCGCAGGCTGTCGTCGTGGAGGAGTCCGTTGGGCATGGGGGTCTCCTTCAGATCCGGTCGGCGATCTGGCGGATCAGCGAGTGCTGGCGGCGCACCTGCTCGATCGAGCGCCACGGTTCGCGCTCGCCCTCGTACTCGCTCGAGAGGTACCCGGTGTATCCGGCATCCTTCAGGGCGCGGAGAACCGGCTCCCACGGGATCTGCTTGTCGTCGAGCTCTTCGTCGATGTCGTGGAACTTCGCCTGGATGAAGACGACGTTCTCGATCACGTCGAACACGTCGTTCGGGTCGACGTGGATGCCGTCGAGGAAGGCCGGGCGCTGACCCGGCAGCTCGCCGGGCTTCAGCGGAATGGGGCGGTCCTGGAAGATCCCGGTGTCCAGCAGCAGTCCGAAGTGCTTCGTGCCGGTGCGGCGGACGAGGTCGATGTAATCGTCGACCACCTCGTGCTTGATGGGGGTCGGCGAGTGGATCTCGGGACAGATGATGACGTCGAGTTCCTCCGCGAGCGGGAGGGAGGCCTCGACCGCCTCGGTCCAGATCGGGTGCGGCACAAGGTCGCTGGAGACGACGCCGATCTTCGGTCGCACGAACCGGAACCCGAGGCGCTTGGCGAGCCTCAGGTCGCGCTGCAGCACGGCGGCGCCCTCTTCGGCGGTCATGTCGCGGGCGTTCGGGCCGCTGGAGTGCAGGCGCGTGTCGATCCACGACCCGTAGTTCGTCGGCTCGAGGCCGTACTTCTTCAGCAGCGCGAACCACTGGTCGACCCACTCGTCCGAGGGGTTCGGGTAGTTCGGGATGTGCGCCTCGCCGAGGATCTCCAGCCCCGTCGCGCCGATGTCGGCGATCGATGCCATGGCGGTCTCGAGGTCCATGACCGTGCCGAAGTCGGTCATGTAGCTGTACAGCGAGATGCCGTACTGGAACGGAGCACCGGATGCCTCGGGCGCGAGCGTGACGTGCTTGGTGACGCGGTAGGTGCTCGGCTGGTGCTCCTGGGGGATGTACGACATCCGCAGCCGCAGTTCGATCGACAGCTCGTGCACACCGTCGGGCAGGCCGCCGGGGAGGGGCACCGTGATGATCGCCGCGTCTTCGAGCGGCCAGCGCACGCCGTCACCGTCCCACAGCTCGGCGAGCGTGTACTGCTTCCCCTGCAGCGTCCACAGCGGCACATCGGGCGCGACGTCGACGAGCCCGGGGATGCTCACGCCGATGCCGTCGATGAGCGACGCGGCCATGCCGCGGTACGACGGCATCCGGACGCGGAACTGGAAGCCGGTGATCTCGCCGCCCTCACGGACGTTGCGGAATCCGACGGACTGGATGAGGTCTCTTTCGAGAAGCATCGTCGCTCACTCTCTATGGGGTTCGCCTCCGACGCTACCCGCTTATGCCGCTTTCAGACATAAGCGTTCCTGATCCCCCGCATCAGGGCTCGCCCCTGCGCCGTCACCGGAACAGGGGATGGCCTGAGAACAGGCAGATCCAGCGTGAAACGGCCTGTTCCCGTCGCATCCCCTGTTCCTGGGCCGGTCGCTACCGCCCTCACGCCTCCGAGCGGAACACCTCGGACGCGATGCGGAACGCCGTGTTCGCGGCCGGCACGCCGGAGTAGATCGCGGACTGCAGGATGACCTCGCGGATCTCGTCGATCGTCAGGCCGTTGCGGAGAGCCGCGCGCAGGTGCATCGCGAGCTCTTCGTGGTGGCCGTGGGCGATGAGCGAACTCAGCACCGCGACCGAGCGCGAACGGCGGTCCAGGCCCGGACGCGACCAGACGTCGCCCCAGGCCACGCGCGTGATGAAGTCCTGCCAGTCGGCGGTGAGCCCGGTCGCGGCGGCGGTCGCGCGGTCCACGTGGGCGTCCGACAGCACCTCGCGTCGCACGGCCATGCCCTGGTCGTAGCGTTCCTGGTCGGTGGCCATCAGGCGTCCTCTCCCGAGACGGTGGCGAAGAACGAGCGGAGAACGGATGCCACGGCCTCTGGCTGCTCCGCGGGCGGCAGGTGTCCGGCGTCGTCGACGCGCACCGCGCGCCCGTTCGCCACACCCGAAGCGATCTCGACGGCCTTCTCCTCCGGCGCGACGGCGTCGAACCGCCCCCACGCCGCGAGCACCGGCACCTCGATCTCCCCGAGCGACGACCGCACGTCGTACGCGGCGAGCGCCTCGCAGCACCGGGCGTAGCTCTCGTCGTCCGCGTCCTGCAGGACGTGCAGCAGGCGCCCGCTCAGCTCGGGGCGACGCGCCATCGACTCGGGCGCGAACCACCGCTGCGCCGACCCGATGATGAGGCTCGAGGTGCTCTGCGTCCGCGCCTGCTCGGCGCGATCGGCCCACGACTCCGGGTCACCCAGCTGAGCCCCGGATGCCACGATCGCGGCGGCCCGCAGCCGGGGGCCGTGGCGCAGCGCGAGCTCGAGGCCCGTCGCGCCGCCGAGCGAGACCCCGGCGTAGAGGAACGTCTCGTCGGGGACGGCAGCCGCGACGGCATCCGCGAGGTCGGCGACGGTGAACGCACCCGTCGCCACAGGACCCGCGCCGTGGCCGGGGAGGTCCCAGGCCGCCACGCGGTAGTCGTCGATCAACAGCGGCACGACGTCGTCCCACAGGATCGTCGAGGTACCCAGCGACGGCCCCAGCACGACGAGGGGCGCGCCGGCCGGGCCGACGGGGGCGGTGAGCGCGATCATCGGGGATCCTCCGTGCGGGCCAGGCGCGGCGCGAGGCCGACGTAGTCGGCCGGGTCGAGCAGCGCGTCGAGGTCGAGGTCGCGGGTCTCGGGGAGTGCGCGCAGCGCCTCCTCGAGGTCGCCGTCGCCGCCGACGAGCGCCGCGAAGCGGTCCGCCCCGATCAGCGGCACCAGGACGCCGCGCAGGCGCTCACTGACGATCCGGCCGCCGGTGAGCGCGAGGTTCCGGGCCACGGCATCCGTGTCGACCCGCAGGTGCGCCGCGAGCGACGACGCGTGCCACGACGCCCCGAGTGCGAGGCGCAGCAGCTCGCGCAGCGTCGGCCACTCCGCGTGCCAGGCCCCGTCGGGGCGTTCGTCGACGGCGAGAGCGGATGCCAGGTGCAACGTCGCGGCCAGCTGCGGCGCGCGCATCGCGGCGGAGCGGATGAGCACCGCTTCGGCCGGGTTCTGCTTCTGCGGCATGGCCGAGGACCCGCCGCCCGCGCCCTCGGCGACCTCGCCGATCTCGGTTCGGCTCAGGGTCGCGACGTCGGAGGCGAACGCACCGACCGCGTCGATCGCCTGCGAGAGCGCGTCGCCCAGCTCGGTCACCGGCCAGCGCGTCACGTGCCACGGCGCGTCGGGGGTGTCGAGTACCGCAGCCTCGGCGTACGCCGCGGGCAGGGCGGCCGCGGCATCCACCGATCCCGTGATCTCGACGAACGACGCCAGCGTTCCCGCGGCGCCGCCGAGCTGCGCGGGGAACACCAGCGCCTCCAACCGCGCCACAGAACGATGGATGCCACGCTCCCACGCCGCCGCGCGGGCACCGACCGTCGTGGGCACGGCGTGCTGCGTGAGCGTCCGGGCCGCGGCGACGGTGTCGGCGTGCGCCTCGGCGAGCGCCCGCAGCCACTGCCCGGTGTGCGTGAGGGAGGCGATCACCTGCGCGACAGCCGCGCGGGCGACGATCATCGTCGCGGTGTCGAGGATGTCCTGGCTCGTCGCCCCGCGGTGGATCCACGGGCGGCACTCGGCGGGGACGCGGCCCTTCAGCTCGCCGACCAGCGGGATCACCGGGTTGCCGCCGGCCACCGACGCGGCCGCGAGCGCGCCGAGGTCGATACCCAGCGAGGGCGAGCCGTACTTCTCGTCCAGGCCGAACGTGTGATCCACGGCGACCGCGATCTCGCGGGGGGCGATGCCCCGATCGGCGTAGGCCGTGACGAGCGCGCACTCGGCCCGGACGAGCGCATCGAGGTACGCCCGATCCGAGACGAGGGCGTCATGACCGACGGTCGCCGGCGAGAGGAGCCCGGCGTCGAAGGGGTCAGAAGGCAAGGAAGACCGTCTCCTTCTCGCCCTGCAGCCAGATGTCGTGGTGGAGGTGTCCGTCGGGCGTACGTGTCGCCACGAGGCTAGCGCGCTCGTCCTCGTCGAGCGAGGCCAGCAGCGGGTCGGCGGCGAGAGCGGCGACATCGTCGGGGACGTAGATCCGGGTGTGCAGCTTGTTCGGCAGCCCGCGCGCGAACACGATCGCGGCGAAGAAGCCGGGCCGCCCGGCCGACCCCCCGGGCTCACGGG
This sequence comes from Microbacterium enclense, assembly GCF_004022425.1. GTDB lineage: Bacteria > Actinomycetota > Actinomycetes > Actinomycetales > Microbacteriaceae > Microbacterium > Microbacterium enclense_A. The sequence goes on from NZ_RBZY01000023.1 coordinate 27,407, forward strand.
TCCAGAACTCGTAGTGCCCCTCGTCGTCGGTGAAAGCGCGTCCGAAGCCGGTGAACGTGTGGTCGTCGCGGCGGAACGCGCCGCGCGCGCGGGGCACCGAGCCGTCGGCATCCGCCGCGAAGATCTCGACGAGTGCGTCGGGGATCGGGGCTCCCGCGCCGTCGGAGACGGTGCCGCTGAGCACGATCGCGCCGGGCGAGTGCGGGAACGCGACCTCGTGCTGCTTCGGGAACTCCAGGCCGTACGCGAAGAACGGACCGACCGTCTGTCCGGGGGTCGGGCGGTGGGTCTTCGGGGGGATCATTCGTCGCCCTCCTGTTCGAAGTACGTCTGGTGGGGGCCGTCGACGACGATGTCGAAGCGGTAGCCGGTGGCCCACTCGGGGGAGGTGAGGGCGTGGTCGTAGACGCCGACGAGGGCGTCGCGGTCCTTCTGCCGGTGGATGCTGTTGTAGATCGGGTCGAGCGCGAACAGCGGGTCGCCGGGGAAGTACATCTGCGTCACGAGGCGCTGCGTGAACGACGTGCCGAACACCGAGAAGTGGATGTGCGCGGGCCGCCAGGCGTTCCGGTGGTTCTTCCACGGGTAGGGGCCGGGCTTGATCGTCGTGAACGCGTACTCGCCGGCATCGTTCGTGATCGCGCGGCCCGCGCCGGTGAAGTTCGGGTCGAGCGGGGCGGGGTGCTGGTCGCGCTGGTGGATGTAGCGGCCGGCGGAGTTCGCCTGCCAGATCTCGATGAGCTGGTCCGCGAGCGGCCGTCCCCACGAATCGAGCAGGCGTCCGCGCACGGTCAGGCGCTCACCGAGGGGCTCGCCGGCGTGCTGCAGCGTGAGGTCCGATTCGATCGCGGCGACGTCGCGCTGCCCGAACGCGGGCGAGAACAGCTCGATGGTCTCAGGGTCGACGAGCTTCGGGTTCTTCGTGGGGTGGCGCAGCACGCTCGACCGGTAGGCGGGGAAGTCGTACGAGGTCGCGGGGAGCTGCTCGCCCGCGGCCTCGCGGGCGTCGAGCGCAGCATGTGCGGCCTGGATCTCACGAGTGATCTCTTCCTGCGTCGCCTGGTCGGGGGCGGCGAGGAGCGACTCGGGAGCAGCGGCGGGGGTGCGGGACATCGGGTCTCCTTCGACCGATCCATGTTCCGGCATCCACTCTCCAGCGCGCCATCGCGTTCCCGCTGAATGGGAGTCGTGGCATCCTGAGTCCATGGCCAACTCCCCCTCCGGCGACTCGGTGACCGATCGCCTGGTGCGGATCCTCGAGACCTTCACCCCCACGCGCACCGCCCAGGCGACCGCCGAGATCGGCCGTCGCGCGGACCTTCCGAGTTCGTCGGCGCACCGCATCGTGAACGAACTCGTGGATGCCGGACTCCTCGAACGCGACGAGGAGCGCAGGGTGCGCGTCGGCATGCGGTTGTGGGAGCTGGCGACGCGCTCGTCGCACGCGCTGCGCCTGCGACAGGCGGCGCTGCCGTTCATGGAGCGGGTGCAGGTCCGCGTGCGCGAGCACACGCAGCTCGCGATCCTCGAGCAGGACGAGGCGCTGTTCCTCGAGCGGTTGAGCGCGCCCGACTCGGGGGCGAACATCACGCGCGTCGCGGGCCGGTTGCCGCTGCACGCGTCCTCGTCGGGGCTGGTGCTGCTCGCGTTCGCGCCGAACGACCTGCAGGAGCACGTGCTCAGTCGCCCGCTCGCCCCCGTGACGCCAGCGACGATCGTCGACCCCGCCGTTCTCCGCCGGACGCTCGCCGAGATCCGCACCCTCGGCCGGGTCATCGCCCCGGGATACGTCGACGAGGTGTCGACCGGCGTCGCGGTGCCCGTGCGCGACGAGACCGGCGCCGTCATCGCGGCGCTGTCGGTGGTGCTCCCCCGCGACGCCGAGACGCAGTTCGCCCTCGGCGAGCTGCACCGCGCCGCCCGCGACACCGAGCGCGCACTGGGCTACCGGCGCTGAGAGTGGTTCACCCCGCGTGAGGGAAGCCTGCCCGTTCAACGGGAATGGGGCAGTGGCGCGTCGGGATCCGGGCGAGCATCGGGCGGGTACCCGTCGAAGGAGACGCCATGACCCCCACCGTCCGCACCCGTGTCGCGATCGTCGGCGCCGGCCCTGCGGGGCTGCTGCTGTCGCACCTCCTGGATGCCGCCGGCATCCCGTCGGTCGTCATCGACCAGCGCTCGCGCGACGAGATCGAGAGCACGATCCGCGCCGGCATCCTGGAGCAGGGCACCGTCGAGCTGCTCGACACCCTGGGCGACGCGTCACGCGTGCGGACCGTGGGGCACCGCCACGACGGGATCGAGCTGCGCTTCGCCGGCGAGGGGCACCGCATCGACTTCCCCTCGCTCGTCGGCCGGTCCGTGTGGCTGTACCCGCAGCACGAGGTGCTGAAGGACCTCATCGCCGCACGCCTCGCCGCCGGGCAGGACCTGCGGTTCGGCGTCACGGCGGAGAACGTCGTGGATGCCGAGACCGACCGCCCGCGCGTGATCGCCCGGGACGCCGAGGGGCAGCCGTTCGAGATCGAGGCGGAGTTCGTGGTCGGATCCGACGGCTCGCGCAGCGTCGCCCGCGCCGCGGTGACGGGGTCGAGCACCGGCGGCTACTTCCGCGAGTACCCGTTCGCCTGGTTCGGCATCCTGTGCGAAGCCCCGCCGAGCGCGGACGAGCTGATCTACAGCAACTCCCCCGACGGCTTCGCGCTGATCAGCCAGCGGTCGGCGACCGTGCAGCGGATGTACTTCCAGTGCGACCCCGGGACCGACACCGCCGCGTACTCCGAGGCGCAGCTGTGGGACGAGCTGCAGAAGCGCGTCCCCGGCACGACGCTGAAGGAGGGGCCCATCTTCCAGCGCGACGTCCTGAGGTTTCGGAGCTTCGTCGCCCACGAACTGCTCCGCGGCCGGGTCGCGCTCGTCGGCGACGCGGCACACACCGTGCCGCCGACGGGGGCGAAGGGCATGAACCTCGCCGTCGCCGACGTGCGGCTGCTCGCCGACGCGCTGCGCGCGCTGCTCCTCGACGGCGACGCGCGCCCGCTCGAGACGTACCCCGAGCGCGCGCTGCGCCGCATCTGGAAGGCGCAGCACTTCTCGTGGTGGATGACGAGCCTCCTGCACGTCGCCCCGGATGCCACCGACTTCGACCGCCGCCGTCAGCTCGGCGAACTGCGAGGGGTCGTCGAGTCGCGCCACGGCCAGGCGTACTTGGCCGAGGCGTACTGCGGCTGGCCGCTGACAAGCGGGTGAGTCGCCAAGATTTGTCGCCTCGGCTCGCCGAGAAGCGACAAATCTTGGCGACTCACGCGAACGCGTGGGCGGGAGCGCGGGTCAGAGCCAGTGCTTGCGCTTGAACGTCAGCCAGAGACCGAATGATGTCGCAGCCATGAGCCCCAGAGCCATCGGGTACCCGAAGACCCAGTCGAGCTCCGGCATATTCGTGAAGTTCATGCCGTAGATCGCCCCGACCAGCGACGGCCCGAAGAGGATCGCGGCCCATCCCGAGATCTTCTTGACCTGCTCGTTCTGCTCGAGCGAGGTCTCGGTCTGCCGCTGCGTGACGAGGGTGGCGTTGACCGTGAGCGCGTTGTCGAGGATGGCGCGGAGCGACCCGAGCTTGTCGCACTGCCGCAGCACGTGGTCGAGGACGTCGCGCAGCGACCGCTGCAACTCGATCTCGACGCCGTACTTGTCGGCGCCGCGCAGCAGCGCCTGCAGCATGTCGCGCAGGGGCTCGGTCGCCCGCTGGAAGTGGATGACCTCGCGGGCGAGCTCGTAGATGCGCTGCGTCAGCTCGGCGTCGGTCGTGCCGAAGAGCTGATCCTCGATCTCGTCGACGTCGTTCTGCAGCCCCGCGGCGACGGGGTCGTACTGGTCGACGACCTCGTCCAGGATCGCGTACAGCACCGCCTCCGGACCCCGCGCGAGAAGCTCGGGCTGCGCCTCCAACCGGTGGCGCACCTGCGACAGGTCGGGCACGTCGGCATGCCGCACCGTCACGACGTAGTCCGAGCCGACGAACACGTGCAGTTCCCCGAACTCGACGGTCTCGGTCGCGTCGTCGTAGCGGGCCGGTCGCAGAACGGCGAACAGATTGCCCCCGTACCGCTCGAGCTTGGAGCGCTGGTGCCCGGCCAGCGCGTCCTCGACCGCGAGGGGATGCAGCGAGAACTCCGCCGCGACACGTTCGAGCTCCTCCGGCGAGGGACGCAGGAGTCCGATCCAGGCCATGCCCCCGTGGGCTTCCATGTACTCGAACGTCTGGTCGAGGCTCGCCGGGTTCTCGATGCGATGGCCGTCGACGTACACGGCGCTGTCGATGATGGGCATGTGTCCGTTGTATCCCGGGGAGGTGGACGAAGGATGACGGTGGCGGTCAGTCCTTCTTCGGGTCGTGCCCCCAGTTCATCAGCGAGAAGCGCCAGTCGGTGTCGGTGATGTCGCCCTTCGGGCGCTGCGCCTCGTGGCGGCGGACGTATCCGACGACCTTCCGCATGTGCGCCAGATCGGCGTCCGTGAGGTCGGCCTTCTTCTTCCCGAGGATCTCGACGATCCGCCGACCACTTCGGTGACCGGTCGATTCACCCCCGCCGTCCTTCTGCCCCACGGCCTTCGAGTCGTCGGTGTCGAGCCAGTCCTTCAGCTCACCGGCGGTCATGTTCACCGCATCGCCGAAATCGGCGCGGGTCTGCTCGTCGTCGTCGTCCATGCGGCCATCCTCGTCCGCGCCCGTACGCTCGATGCAGCCTTTGCGTGCAGCGGCGGGACGTGGCATCCGCTCCTCAGCCGACGGGTTCGATCGCGGGGCGCCGCGAGACGGCCGTCACCGCGCCGATGCTCGCGCCGATGACGAGCGCGATCCCCGCGATCTCGAGCCACGACAGGTGCTGACCGAGCAGCAGGAAGCCCGCGAGAGACGCCGTTGCGGGCCCGAGGCTCATCATGATCGCGAAAGCCGACGCCGGCAGCCGCCGCAGGGCGATGAGCTCGAGGGCGTACGGGACCGTGGACGACAGCAGCGCCACCGCCGCCCCGAGAGCGAGGATCTCCGGCCGCAGCAGCACCCCTCCGGCCTGCGTGATTCCGAACGGCAGCGCGATCACGGCTCCGACGGTCATCGCCAGCGCGAGCCCGTCGAGCCGCGGGAACTCCCGCCCCACTCGCGCCGAAGCCAGGATGTACAGCGCCCAGCTCACGGCCGCGGCGAGCGCGAACAGCACGCCGAGCGCGTCGAGTCGGTCCCATCCGCCCGCGCCCAGCGCCACCACGCCCGCCAGCGCGAGACCGGCCCACAGCCACCGCGCGAGGCCGGACGCCGTGAGGATCGAGAGCGTGAGCGGGCCGAGCACCTCGATCGTGACCGTGACCCCCAGCGGGAGCCGCTCCAGCGCGAGGTAGAACAGCCCGTTCATGGATGCCAGCACCACCCCGAACCACACCACTGAGCGCCACGCGCCCGCCGTGTGACCGCGCAGCCGCGGTCGGGCGATCGCCAGCAGCAGGAGCGCCGAGAACACCAGGCGCAGCATCACGATGCCGAGCGGCCCGGTCTCCGGGAACAGCATGACCGCGAACGATGCGCCGACCTCCTGGCACGCGAGGCCGACGAGCACCAGAGCCGCAGCGGGACCTCGGCGAGAGGACGCGCTCATCGCGCGGCCGCGCCGGCGATCACTGCGCGGGAGGGCAGATGGCGACGGTGCCGATGTTGTCGCGCATCTGCTGCGCTGTCCACGGCAGTCCCGCTTCGGGGATCGTGCGGCCATCGGCGGCGGGGGCCTTCGACGCGATCGCGGCGAGCTCCCAGGCGAGCCAGGCGCCGACGGCTTCGCTGCCGCCGGAGTTGTTCAGCACGACCGCGACCGACATACCGGTGGACGGATCGGCGAACGCTCCCACGATGTACCCGGGCACGGAACCGAACTGGCCGATCAGCGACCCCGCCTGATACGCCCCGCCGGTCGCGGTGAACCAGGTCGGCGCCTCGCCGTACGTGGGAAGCGGCGCGGCGAAGCGGTCGTTGTCGTCGGGAAGCAGGGCACCGGTCGCGAGGGCCTGTGCGTAGCGACCGAGGTCGGTGATGTCGGTGACGACGCCGGAATCGCCCGCGCCGAAGCTGGCGGACGTCACGGTGTAGTCGCCGGGGTCGGTGCAGTTCCAGATGCCCTCGGGGTTGGGTCGCGACCAGTAACCGGTGAGCGCGTTGGCGGACGGCGGCGCCGCGGCCGGTCCGGGCAGCGACGTCGCCTCGAGGCCGAGGGGGCCGGCGACGCGCTCGGCGATGAGGTCGGAGAGCCGTTCGCCCGTGGCGCGTTCGACGGCGAGGCCGGCGATGAGGTAGTTCGTATCGGCATTGCCGTAGGCGACGCCGGGAGCGTTCAGGCGCGGACTCGCGATGCCGTAGGCCAGGAGTTCGCGGTCGTTCCACGCTCGAGTGGGGTTGCTGAGCACCTGGTTCTCGAGGAGTGGCTGGTAGCTGCCGAGTCCGGAGGTCCCGTCGCACAGCTGGCGCAGTGTGATGTCGTCGAAGCCCGGAAGGCCGCTGACCCACGTCGTGATGGGATCGTCGAGCGAGAAGGTCTCTTCGGCGGCGAGCTCGTAGACGATGTCGCAGGTCATCGCGCGGGTGACATCCGCCGCGCGGAAGCCCATGTCGGCGGTCACCTCGGCGCCGCCCGGCCCTTGCGTCCCGAGACCCGATACCCACGAGCCGCTCCACGGCGCCCAGACGCCCACGATGGCGCCGGTCGAGCCGGTGAGCGTCATCGCGGAGGTCACGGCATCCTGCAACTGCGTGATCGTGTCGTCCGGCAGCGCGCCGTCCACCTGCTCGGGAACATCGATGGATGCCGAGATCTGGGGCGTGCACCCGGAGAGGGCGACGGCGATGATGCTGGCTCCTGCGACCATCGCGGCCGCCGATCGGCGCCAACCCCGCATGTCCACCCCCAGGAATACCGCGCACGACGAAGCAAGCGCTCGAAGAATCTAAACACACGCCGAACTATCGGAGCCCCGGCTTGCGCCCTCGCGGAGTCACGTCTGCATCACGGTTGGCTGCGCGTTGCGGGGCGCGAGTCGCGGGGGGACGACGCCGCGTCTCAGGCCTGCGCGGCCTGCTGCCGGCCGAGCCACGACTGCTTCATGAAACGCCGGACGTCCTCGTCGACGCGGATGTCGCTGGGGCGGAGCGGCCGCGAAAGGTAGAGGCCGTCCAGGGAGGTCAGGCGGCTGAGCGCGACATACGTCTGCCCCGGCGCGAACGCCCCCGCGCCGAGGTCGACGACCGCGCGGTCATAGGTCTTCCCCTGCGACTTGTGGATGGTCACGGCCCACGCGAGCCGCAGGGGGAACTGCGTGAACTCGGCGACGATCTCGCGAGAGAGGTTCTTCGTCCCGGGGTCGTAGGCGTAGCGATAGCGCTCCCAGACGGCCGGCTCGACATCGTGCTCCACCCCGTCGACCTCGACGCGCACGCTGTCGCCCGCGATGCGCGTGACGGTGCCGATCGTGCCGTTGACCCACCGGGGAGCCTCGCCGAATTGCGCTCCGTCGTTGCGCAGGAACATCACCTGTGCGCCGATCTTGAGCGTCAGCTCGAGCTCGGCCGGATAGTTGGCCTCCCCGCGCCCGAAGTCGCCCGAGATCTCGGCGTTCGCCGTCTGCGTGCGGCCGACGAGTTCTTCGAGGTGACGACGGTTGATCTCGTTCACGCGGTCGTTGCGCGTCGCGAGGGTGATGATCGGATGCTCGCCGTCGTCGGGGTGCGGCGGGGTGCGCGCTCCCGCGGCGTTGAGGACCCCCGCCATGTCGGCGGTCACGCGTCCGTAGCGCACGGCGTTCAGCAGGGTCTTGAAGCCCGGGTCCGACTGCCGGTGGATCTCGACGAGCTCGTTGACGTGGAGGTCGGCGCCGTGTCGGCCGATGTCGATGAGACCGTCGCCCGATGTCTCCCCCGACCACACCTTCGCGTCGAAGAACCAGAACGAGCGGTAGTGATCGCGGATGTAGCGCGCCTCGTCACCGCGCGGCGGCACCGGCGCGAGCTGATATGGGTCGCCGAACATGACGATCTGGGTGCCGCCGAAGGGTTCGGCACGGCGTCCGCGGGCCTGGCGGAGCGAGCGGTCGATGGCATCCATCAGGTCGGCGTTCACCATCGAGATCTCGTCGATGACGAGCGTGTCGATGGCGTTGAGGATCTTGCGGGTCGCGTCGTTCTGCTCGATGTCGCCGTTCGCGATCAGCCCGATCGGCAGGCGGAACAGCGAGTGGATCGTCTGCCCCTCGACGTTGAGCGCGGCGACTCCCGTGGGCGCGCACACGGCGATCTGCTTCTTCGTGTTCCACGCCAGGTGCTGCAGGAGCGTCGACTTGCCGGTGCCGGCTCGCCCGGTGACGAAGACGTGCTCGCGCGTGTCCTCGATCAGCCGGAACAGCGCCTGCTGTTCGGCCGAGAGGGGTGGCGTGGTCACCGGTTCATGCTAGTTCGCGCGGCGTGCCGGGCGCGGGAACGGGCGGCTCGGTGTGGACGACGAGCCAGCGGGCCTGTCCGGACAGGACGTCCTCGATGTGGCTCCGGAACCGCGGACACTCGGTGATGTCGTGCGCCCGGCAGCGGAGAGCATGCTCCGTCATCGCCCGGGCCTGAGTGATGTCAGCGGCCCGGCGATCGAGTTCGGCGACGTGCTCCTCGAGGACGCGATGCCGGTCCGGCGCGTCCTCGTCGAGGAGCACGCGGATCTGGTCGAGCGACATGCCCGCCGCCTTGTTGCGGAGGATCACCGCGATGCGGACGAGGTCGTCCTCACCGAACAGCCGCCGGCCGGCGGCGTCGCGGGCGGGGCGGAGAAGACCCTGGTCCTCCCAGTGCCGCAGGACGTGGGTCTCGAGCCCGAACCGGGCGGCCGCATCGCCGATCGTCTCGCCGTTTGACTTCATGTCGACATGAAGTCACAAGATGATCGCGAACGCAAACGAGAGGAGCCCGTCATGTACGAGGCCATCATCATCGGCGGCGGGCCCGCGGGCCTTCAGGCCGCCCTCACCCTCGGGCGCATGCACCGCCGCACCCTCCTGCTGGACTCCGGCGAGTACCGCAACGCCACCGTCGATCACGCCCACAACCTGCTCGGCAACGACGGGGTCGCCCCGGCCGATCTGCGCCGCCGAGGACGCGCCGAGCTCGCCGCCTACGCGACGGTGGAGGTACGGGATGCCATGGTCTCCGGGGTCGCGGCGAACCCCGACGGCGTGCGGGTCGAGGTCGCCGGCGAAGAGCTCCGCGCCGACTACCTGGTGCTGGCGACCGGTCTCGCCGACGACCTCCCGCCCATCCCCGGCGTGGCGGAGCACTGGGGCAACCGCGTCGCCAACTGCCCGTTCTGCCACGGGCACGAGTTCGCGGGGCGCCCGGTCGCGGTACTGAACGCGTCGCCCCACGCGGCGAAGCTGAGAGGGATGCTCGCACCCGTGGCATCCGACGTTCTCGTGCTCGACCCGGCCGCCGTGGTCCGCGTGGACGACGCGGAGGACGGGCTGCGGCTCACCCTCGATGACGGCGAGACGATCGACGTCGCCGGGGCCTTCGTCGCACCGGTCTCGCGGCAGCGGGCGCCCTTCGCGGCGCAGCTGGGGCTCGACGTACAGGAATCGGGCGCCGTCCGCGTCGACCCCTTCGGCCGCACCAGCGTGGAGCGCGTCTTCGCGGCGGGCGACATGGCCCAGCCCGACCACTTCCCCGGCCCCATGTCGACGCTCGCGGCGGCGATCGGCGCCGGACAGCTGGCCGCGGTCGCCATCGTGCAGACCCTCGCGGCGGCGTACGAGACCACACCGTGACCGTCGCATTCCGCTTCCGCGCAGGTGCCTTTCCTAGACTGGGGAGGTGCACGCGACGGACGGGGGCCCGGCAGCGCCTACGGGTGCTGCCCCGACGCGACCGCGCCGGCTCGCGCGCGACCTGACGATCCTGGGCGTCATGGGCCTGCTGCTCCTCGCCGCGCTGGGCGCCGGAGCGGCGGCCGCGTACCGCGAGCTGTACAGCCCGGGCGCGTTCGTCCTGCACTATCTCGAGCTGCTGGAGGACCGTCGCGCCGCCGAAGCCCTCGCCGTTCCCGGCGTCGCGGTGGACTCGGCCGAACTCGAAGCGGCGGGCCTGCCCGCCACGGCATCCGAGGCCCTGCTGCGCACCTCGGCGCTGCAACCGATCACCGACGCGCGAGTCACGGACGAAGCCGTCGACGCCGACGTCACGCACGTCACCGTCGAGTACCGTGCAGGTGGCTACAACGGCCGCACCAGGTTCGCCATCCGACAGGACGGGTGGACCGGTGTCGTCCCGCGCTGGCGTTTCGACGTGAGTCCGCTCGCCGTCGTCGATCTCACCGTGCGCGGGTCGATGCGGTTCTCGGTCAACGGCTTCGAGGTCGACAAACGTCAGGTGTCGATCGACGGGGTGGATGCCGACCCCACCGCGGCCCTGCCGCTCCTGGTCTTCTCGCCGGGGTTGTACTCGGTCGCCGTCGACACGGCGATCTCGGCGACACCCGGGGTCGCCATCCTGGCCGACTCTCCCCTCACGAACGTCCCGGTCGACGTGCAGGCCGACCCTACGGAGGAGTTCGTCTCCGTCGTGCAGCAGCGGGTCGAGGACTTCCTCACCGCGTGCGCCGAGCAGAAGGTGCTGCAGCCGACCGGATGCCCGTTCGGCTTCACGGTCCGCAACCGCATCGACGATGCGCCGACCTGGTCGATCGTGGAGCAGCCGACCGTCAGCGTGGTTCCCGACGGAGCGGGGTGGCGGATTCCGTCCGCGCCGGCCGTCGCCCGCATCGAGGTCGACATCCGATCGATCTTCGACGGCTCCGTCCGCACCGTCGAAGAAGAGGTGCGCTTCACCGTGGACGGTCAGATCACCGTGCAGCCGGATGGCTCGGCATCCATCGCCGTCGGCGGGCGCGTGGACTGATCCCGCGTCAGCGACCCTTTGTGGCCGCGCGCTCGGCCACGCGGGCGTCGCGCTCGGCCATCCGCTGCAGTTCGGCGTTGTACTCGTCGAGCTCGACGTCGCCGACGCGGTCGACGTGGCGGTCGCGTCGGCGCTGCTGCCGCTCGTCGCTGCGACTCCACTGGATCGCCACGGCGATCGCGAGGATCAGCGTCGGGATCTCGCCCACGCTCCACGCCACACCGCCGCCGGTGTACTGGTCTTCCAGCGGGGTCGCGCCCCAGGTCCGCCCCATCGCTCCGAACCACTCGGCCGCCATGAGCCCGGAGTTCATCATGATCGCGATACCGAAGAACGCGTGCATCGCCATGACGACGATCAGGATGAGAAGCCGCCCCGGGTAGGGCAACCGGAAGGGAACCGGGTCGGTGCCGATGAGGCTGAGGACGAACAGGTACCCGGTGATGAGGAAGTGCGCCACCATCCAGATGTGGCCGACGTGGTCGTACAGCGACCACCGGAACAGGTCGGTGTAGTAGAACGCCCACAGCGACCCGATGAACAGGCCCGCCGCGACGAACGGATTGGTGAGGACCGTCGCGACCGGGTTGTGCACGGCCCAGAGGATCCATTCACGACCGCCGCGCGACCCGTCGTCGCGCTTGCGGATCGCGCGCGCCGCGAGAGTGACGGGAGCGCCCGCCACGAGCAGCAGCGGGATCGCCATCGACAGCAGCATGTGCTCGATCATGTGCACGCTGAACAGGTAGTCCTGATACACGTTCAGCGGACCGGACGTCACCCAGAACACCGAGAGCATGCCGAGCGACCACAGCACGGTGCGGTGGATCGGCCACGCGTCGCCGCGACGGTGCAGGCGCCACGCCCCGGCGAGGTAGAAGAACAGGCCGAAGGCGGCGACGAACGCCCACAGCAGATCGACGTCCCACGCGGTGAACCAGCGGTCGATCGTGAACTCCGGCGGCAACGGCGAGCCCGTCAGCACCTCGGCGGGAGTCGTGCCGATCAGCGGCAGATCGGCGGCGGGCGGGGGCGTGCGGGCCAGCGCCACGGCGACGCCGCTCGCGACACCCATGAACACCAGCTCCAGCAGGATGACGCCCCAGAACCGCCGCGAACCGTCGTCGTCTCCCATGCGGGCGATCAGGCGGCGGCGGTACCAGGCGCCGAGCACACCCATTGCGACCAGCGCCGTGACCTTGACGAGCACGAGGATGCCGTAGGGCGAGAGGAGGTTCTGCCACCCGACGAGGCCGATCGACGCGCGCACCGTGCCCGACACGGCCACGACGATGAAGGAGACGAGGGCGATCGAGGAGTACCGCAGCAGCGTCGTCTGCAGCTGAGCGCGGTTCATCGCGGGGCGGACGACCACGAGCAGCACGAGGCCACCGAGCCACACCGCCGCGGCGAGGATGTGGAGCACGAGAGAGGTGACGGCGGCCGTGTGGCTCGCCTCGGTCCCGGCGTGGCCCTGCGTCCCCATCGGGATCAGCGAGGCCAGCGCGAGGATGGCGACGAGCAGCGTCGGAATCCAGGTGCGCACGGCGAACGTGAGCACGGTCAGGACGGCACCGGCGATCGTGGTCAGGAGCCAGGCCGGGCCGACCTCGGTCTCGACGAGGAAGCGCCCCAGCTGTTGACCGAAGAGGGGGTCGAGCGTCGGAGTCGCGTTGATGACGTTGAGGAACGTCAGGAACCCCGTGGCCGCGGCCGACACGGTGAACACGGCCGCGCCGATAGATGCCGTGTCCAGGGCGATCTCGAACGGCCGCTCCCCGGCGGGCAGCGCGAACAGCGCCAGGACGAGCGAGCCCACCATCGTCGCCGCCGAGAGATTGACGGCGAGGGTCGCGACCGGGAGTCCCCAGCGGACGAAAGGACCGGGGTCGGCCAGCAGCGTCGGCGCGGCTCCGCCGCCGTAGGCAAGGCCCGCGATGACGCAGATCGCCGAGACCACGATCAGGAGGACGGGTCCGGCCACGCGCAGGGCTCGGGGGTTCACCCCCCAAGCCTACGTCGCGGGGGAACACAAGAGGGGGGATGCCATTGGCATCCCCCCTCTCACAGGTCTGAGTCGTCTTACTTGACGGCGGCCTTCAGCTTCGAGCCGGCGGTGACCTTGACGCGCTTACCCGCGGGGATGGAGATCTCCTCGCCCGTCTGGGGGTTGCGACCGGTGCGAGCCGACGTGGCGACCTGCTCGAACGCGATCCAGCCGGGGATCGAGACCTTGCTGCCCTTGGCGACCGCCTCGGAGACGGTGGAGAAGAGGGAGTCGAGCACGCTCGACACGGCGGACTGGCTCTGCCCGGTCGCGCTGGCGATGCTCGCGACGAGCTCGGTCTTGGTGATGGACTTGTCGGCCATGTGGTTGTCCTCCAGGCGACGGTCGTGTCGCCTCTCGTTACTTCGGACGAGGAGGGATTCTCCTCGGTGGTCGGGAGACCGCCTCGACAGTATCAACCGAACCGCGGAATTACGCGGATTCTCCGCGATTTCGCCCGGGAAACGGCGGCGTGTCGTGCGTCTGGTGTGACCGAAGGGGCTCTTGTGGCGAAAGAGACACGCTCACCGGGCCGGGAAACGACGAAGGGCGGGAGTCCCTCTCGGGACGCCCGCCCTTCGCGGTGGTTCTGGTGCTTACCAGGACGACTTGGTCACGCCGGGCAGCTCGCCACGGTGCGCCATGTCGCGGAAGCGGACACGCGAGACGCCGAACTTCGTCAGCACGCCACGGGGGCGGCCGTCGATGACGTCGCGGCTGCGCACGCGAGCGGGCGACGCGTTGCGGGGCAGCTTCTGCAGGCCCACGCGGGCGGCCTCGCGGGCCTCGTCGGTCGCGTTCGGGTCGACCAGGGTCTTCTTCAGCTCGGCGCGCTTCGCGGCGTAGCGCTCGACGACGACCTTGCGCTGCTCGTTGCGCGCGATCTTGCTCTTCTTAGCCATGCTTAGCGCTCCTCTCGGAAGTCGACGTGCTTGCGGACCACGGGGTCGTACTTCTTGAGCACGATGCGGTCGGGGTTGTTGCGGCGGTTCTTGCGCGTCACGTAGGTGTACCCCGTGCCGGCGGTCGAACGCAGCTTGATGATCGGACGGACGTCCTGAGCCTTCTTCGCCATTACAGCTTCACGCCCTTCGCCTGCAGGTCACGGACGACGGCTTCGATACCGCGCGCGTCGATGACCTTGATGCCCTTCGCCGAAACGTTGAGCTTGATGTTGCGACCCAGCGACGGAACGAAGTAGGTCTTCTTCTGCACGTTCGGGTCGAAGCGGCGCTTCGTCCGGCGGTGCGAGTGCGAGATGTTGTGACCGAAGCCGGGAACCGCTCCAGTCACCTGGCACACTGCTGCCATGGTGATGTCTCCTTCTGTACCGTGACACCGGACGGTGCCACCCAAGATCCCTTGTCTGCACCCCGTTCCGGGCACAGCACGAGGCCGGGACCGGAAGAAGGGGTACGTACTGCGTGCTGGAGTGCGCGCAGACAAGCGTTCAGTCTAGCACGCGCGGCGTGTCGCCTTGACGGGCCGCGGCCTCGGCCGCTCCACGGCCCCAGCGGAAAGCCGACACGGTCGGGTCGCCCTCGATCCAGAACCGCCAGGGGAAGGCATCCGTCCCGGCGATCCCGGCCACGCCCACCCGTGGTCCGGTCGCGACGTGCGCCGGCGGGGCATCGGGCAGGAACAGCCGCGCTCGGGCTTGCGCGCGTTCCGCGCCGGTGACGGCGTCGATGCCGTCGTGCACCGGGTGCCGCAGGCCCACGGCGTCCCCCAACCGTCCGGGCCCGCGCGCGAGGTCGCGGGCGGCCCGCACGACGCCGCGGCGTTCGATGCGCCGCCGCTCGGCCACATCGGCTCCTTCGATCACCTCGCCGCCGCGCAGCAGCACACCGCCGGCGACGCCCTCCGGCCCGGACACGACGTTCACACACGAATGGATGCCATGACTCAGGTACACGTACAGGTGACCGGGTTCGCCCCACATCGTGGCGTTGCGCGCGGTCGCGCCGCCGCGCGCGTGCGAGCCGGGATCGGGCCGATCGCCCGTACCGAGCCCGTGATACGCCTCGACCTCGGTGATCCGCAGGACCACGCGCTCCCCCGCCACGACGGTCTCGAGGTGCCCGCCGAGGAGGAGCGGCGCGACCTCGACGGGGAGAGCCGCGAGGTCGTCGCGCGTGGCGGGTCGCGTCATCCCGGCGGCACCTGGCACCACGACAGGTCGAAGCCCTGCAGCACGGCGATTTCCTCGGCGGTGTCGATCTCGAGGAGGTGCGTCTGCAGGCGGCCCGGGAGGGGCAGCTGATACCGGTCGAAGGGGTTGTCGATCGCCTGCGGCGCGATGAGCACCGCGGCGTAGCGTCCGCTCGGCGACACGCACGTCTGCAGCACGGTGTCGCTGCCCGGGACCTCGAGCAGACCGCGGACCGCGCCGTCGGTGTCGACGTGCCCGATCGTCGTGGCGCGATACGCCCCGTCCGCGTCGATGTCGGCGAACGACCGGATCGTCCCGGCACCGACGCCCGGGACCGGCGTCGCCCGGCCCGGCATCCCGGGCGGGTCGACCGGCTCTTCGAGCGGCTGCTCGGAGCCGTCGGTGAGGTCGATCTCGCGGATGCCCTCGAGGCGCTCCACGATCGCGACCGAGGATCCTCGGGCGATGCCGTCGATCGACACGGCGCTGCCGAGGGGCGCCGCGTTGCCCCCCTCCGCGTCGGTGAGCAGCAGCCGCGAGTCGAACGTGAGCACGAGCATGCTGTCGGTGTCGGGCACGAACCGCCAGTCGGCCACGCGCACGTCGCCGCCGTTCAGGCCGATCTCGACCGGGGGCGCGTCCTCCGCGGCGGACGCCGTGAACAGTTTGCTCTCGCGTCCTCCGGCGGCGCCGAGGCCGGCATCCGAGAAGGTGAATCCCACGCGCTCACCGCGGTCGGCCGACTGCAGGTTGGAGACGAATCCGGGCCCCGGGAGCACGATATCGCGCGCGTTCTTACCGTCGAGGTCGGTGACGACGACGCGGGCGCGGTCGCCCTCGCGCACCGAGACGACGAGGTGATTGGCCGTCGCGCGGTAGTCCTCGATGTGCTCGTGCGTGAAGACGGGGAGGCCCGCCTCGCCCTGGAGATCGGTGCGGAAGATCGTGTCGCCGTTGGCCGTGCCGCGCTGCATGAGGAACGCGGTCAGCGGCGGGGTGCGGAAGGTCTCGTCCAGCGTCGACCCGGGACCCGCTCCGAGTCCCCGCACGTCGCGAACGGTCACGCGGTAGTCGGAGTCGTCTCGCAGGGGGAGGGTGAACCGGATGCCGACACTCCGGCCGGACGTGTCGACGGTGAACGGCGTGGCCGGTTCGACCTCGACCTGCGACGGGTCGATCTCCTCGAGGGACTGCGTCGTGGTCAGGATGACCCGGGCGCCCGACGCGGAGACGGCGGCGGCCGGATCGACCTGCACGTCGGTGACGCGCGGCCCTTGCGCGACCGAGACGACACCGCCGACACCGCCGACCAGCACCAGCGCCCCGAGCACCGCGGCGAAGGCGCCGACGTAACCGCGGCCGCGACGCTGACGCGCGCGGGCGCGGCGGGAGTCAGTACTCATACGGGTCCGCCGGCTCGTCGATCGCCGCGACCTCGTCGGCGCGCACTTCGAGCGCCCCGTCGCCGGCGGACCGCACCGTTCCGGTCACCGTCACCCACTGCCCCGTCGACGGCGCGGACCCGGACGCGGTGATCGGCAGGCGCGCCGTCTGCGCATCGATGACGCAGTGCGTGATGACCAGCCGCGTGAGATCGAAGCTGGCGCCGTCCTGCCCCGGGGTGATGAACCCGGTGAGGGTGACGGGCTTGCCGTCGAACGTCTCGGGGTTGGTCGCGTGCGCGAAGATCGCCGACCAGTCACCGATGCCGAACGTCGAGGTGTCGCCCGACGCGGCGAGGGTCACGATGTCCGAGCCGACGAACAGGGGCGGCGCGCCGACGTCGCGCGAGACGGCGAGCTCCGCCGAGAGCGACGCGGGCGGCGTCAGAAGCACGGCGACGACGGCCCCGGACGCGAGGAGACCGCCGCTGAACGCCGCGATGCCGCCCGGGGTGAGTCGGGGCCGCGCGGCGAGGTGAGCGTGCGCGGCGTCGTCGTGGGGATCAGGGGCGTCGGCGTGCGCGTGGTCGGCGTGCGCGAACGCCTCGCGGCGCGCCTCGGCACCGGCGGCGGCGTGCCCGTGCTCGTGGTCGTGACCGTGATCGGCCTCGGCCCCGAGCGGCAGCGCGAACGTCGCGACCGCGCCCACGAGCGCGACGATCGCCATGCCGATCGCGAACCACGCGGAATCGGGGTTCACGTACAGCGAGAGGCGACCCGTGAGCCACAGCGCGATCGTCGTCACCGCGAGGCACGCGGTGAGGCCGACACCCAGCCACCGCGTGGCGAGAGCACCCGTCCTAGACAAGGAGGTTCACCACCGTTCCCAGAGCGAAGGCCGACAGCACCACGACCGCCGTCAGTCCGACCAGCACCCGCGTGGTGAAGGTCGTGCGCAGCAGCGCGTACAGCTTGAGGTCGACGACGGGCCCCACGACGAGGAACGCCACGATCGAGCCCGGCGTGAACGTCGAGGCGAACGACAGCGCGAAGAACGAGTCGACATTGGAGCACAGCGAGACCACGACCGCCAGCAGCATCATGGCCGCGATCGACAGAGCGGGGTCGGAGCCGATCGCCAGCAGCGCGCTGCGCGGGATCAGCACCTGCACGGCACCGGCGATGAGCGATCCGATGATGAGCGCGGGCATGACGGACCGGAGCTCCACCACGAACTGCGCGAGCGAGCGGCGTCCGCGTCCCCCGCGCTCCTGCACGACGATCTCGCACGTCTCCAGGAAGCGTTCGGTGAGGAGCTTGTCGGGATCGGGATGCCGGCTGTAGAGCCACCCGACGAGGTTGGCGATGAGGAAGCCGCCGATGAGACGGGCCACGAGGATGCCATCGCTGAAGCCGAACGCCGCGTGCGTGCTGATGATGACGATGGGGTTCACGATCGGCGCGGCCACGAGGAAGGTCAGCGTGTCCGAGACCCGGAACCCGCGCATGAGCAGCCCCCGCGCGAACGGGACGTTCCCGCACTCGCACACCGGGATGAACATGCCGAGCAGCGACAGCACTGCGCGGCGCGCCCAGGGGGTGCGTGGCATCCATCTCTCGATCGCCCCCGGCGGCACCCACACCTGCACGATGATCGACAGCAGCACGCCCAGCACGACGAAGGGCAGCGACTCGATCAGAACGCTGAGCGCGAGGGTCAGACCGTCTTGCGCGCGGGTGGGCAGGGGGGCGGTGAAGAACGTCGGCGCGAACGCGTCGATGAGGAAGAGCGCGGCGATGACGACCGCACCCACGCCGAGGCCGACGAGGGTACGGGTGGCACCGGACCTCGGGGGCGCCGGGGCGACGGAGCGACTAGTCGTCGCCACGCTCACGGGCGCGCGCGAGGGCGCAATCGGCGCAGACACCGAAGATGTCGACCACGTGCTCGGCCTGCGAGAAACCGTGCTGGGCGGCGGTGCGCTGCGCCCACTCCTCGACGGCGTCGGCCTCGATCTCGACGGCGACGCCGCACGAACGGCAGATCAGGTGGTGGTGGTGGCCGCGGGTCTCGCACGCGCGGAAGAGGTTCTCGCCCTCGGGGCTCTGCAGGGAGTCGGCGTCGCCCTGGGCCGCGAGGCCCGCGAGCGCGCGGTACACGGTGGCCAGGCCGATCCCGGTGTTCTCGTCGCGCAGGGTCGCGTGCAGGCTCTGCGCGCTGACGAAGCCGCCCGCGCCCGCGAGAGCCTCGCGCACGCGCTCGCGCTGCCACGTATTGCGCTGAACCATGCCCGGAAGTCTACCGAGGCGATCGGTGAATCCGCTGGGGACGCCGGGCTACAGCGCCCGCGTGGTGCGCTCGCGGCGCGCGCCGACGAGCCGGCAGACGAGGTAGATCGCGAACGAGATCGTGGTGATGTACGGACTCACCGGGAGCGTCCCCGCGACGGCGAGCAGCACACCGCCCACGGCGGACACGAAACCGAACAGCGCCGCCAGCAGCGGCACCGACAGCGGCCCGGATGCCACCCGCATCGCCGCCGCGGCGGGAGTGACCAGCAACGCCATCACGAGGAGCGCGCCGATGATGTGCACGGCGACGGCGACGATGAGTCCGAGCAGCAGCATGAAGCCGAGCGACACGGCGGTCGTGGGGACCCCGCGGGCGGCCGCGGACTGCGGGTCGAGCGAATCGAAGCGCAGCGGCCGCCAGATCATCAACAGCGCCAGGAGCACGACGAGGCCGATGACGACGAGCCACCCGAGCTGCGCGCTCTGCACCGACACGATCTGCCCCGTCAGCAGGCTGAACCGGGTGGCGCTGCGACCGTTGTAGAGCGACAGGCAGAGGATGCCGACACCCAGGCCGAACGGCATGAGGACGCCGATGATCGAGTTGCGGTCACGGGCGCGGGCTCCGAGAAGGCCGATGATGGCGGCCGCGATGAGCGACCCCACGATCGAGCCGGACACCACGTCGACCCCGATGAGGAGGGCGACGGCCGCCCCCGCGAAGGAGAGTTCGCTGATCCCGTGCACGGCGAAGGCCATGTCGCGCTGCATCACGAAGACGCCGATGAGCCCGCCGACGAGTCCGAGCACGGCTCCCGCGTACACGGAGTTCTGCACGAGCTCGAGGATCGCGCCGTACTGGCTCACGCCGCCGAACAGCGCGTCGCCCACGTCGGACCAGTTCATGCGTCGTCCTCGTCGTGGTGGTGGTGGGCCTCGTCGGCGTCGGGCGCGCCGACCACGACGAGCCGCCCGCCGGCGCGGGTCACGAAGACCGGAGCGCCATAAAGAGCGGTGAGCGTCTCGGACGTCAGCACCTCGTCGGGAGTGCCGAGCGTGAAGCGGCCGTGCGCGATGTAGAGGATGCGATCCACGTGCGAGAGGACGGGATTGATGTCGTGCGTGACCAGCAGCACCGCGGCGTCGCGCTCGCGACGATGGCGGTCGATGAGGCGCACCACGGCCTGCTGGTTCGCCAGGTCGAGGCTCGTCAGCGGCTCGTCGCACAGCAGCAGCCGCGGGTCGTCGGCGAGGGCCTGGCCCACGCGAAGGCGCTGCTGTTCGCCGCCGGAGAGCAGTCCGACCGGGCGGTCGGCGAACGCGTCGGCTCCGACCGCGGCGAGCAGCTCGTCGATGCGCGCGCGGTCCTTGCGCCGCGAGAACGGCAGACCGAACCGGTGCCCGTCGACTCCGAGTCCGACGATGTCGCGCCCGCGCAGCGGCGTCTCGCGCGGCAGCGGCCGCTGCTGCGGGACGTAGCCGATTCGACGGTTGCCCGCGCGGCGCACCGGGGATCCGAGCGCCTCGATCGTGCCGCCGCTCAGGCGTTCGAGGCCGAGGATCGCCCGGAGCAGCGTCGTCTTGCCTGAGCCGCTGGGGCCCAGGACCGCAACGAGCTCGCCGGGCTCGACCTGGAGGTCGAGCCCGGACCACAGCTCGCGTCCGCCGCGCTCGAGCGCGGCCCCGCGGATCCGCAGGGGTGCGGCGTCGCTCACGCCGCCAGGGCGTCCGACAGCGCGGTGATGTTGCTCTCCATCCACGAGAGGTAAGTCTGACCCTCGGGAAGCGTTTCGGTGAACTCCAGCACCGGAATGTTCTTCGACTTCGCCTCGTCCGAGACCTGCGTGGTCTCGGCTCCGCCGGTCTGCGGGTTGACGATCATGACGGCGATCTCGCCCGAGTCGATGAGCTGCAGCGACTCCAGCAGGGTCGCGGGCGGGACGTCCTGGCCCTCTTCCACGGATTCGCTGAACTCGCCGGGCGTCGCGTTCACGAGGCCCGCGGCTTCGATGAGGTACACGGGCACGGGCTCCGTGACGAAGATCTTCGCCCCGGCATCCGTCGCCTCGATCTGTCCCAGCGAGTCCTCGAGACCGGCGATGTCCTCGACGAACGCGTCGGCGTTCGCGGTGAAGTCCGCCGCGTGCTCGGGGGCGAGCTCGCCGAGGTGCTCGGCGATCGCCTCGGCGAGGTGCTCGACCGTGTGCGGGTCGTACCAGACGTGCTCGTTGAAGCCCTCGATGTGGTTGTGTCCATCGCCCTCGGCGTGGTCGTGGCCGTCGCCCTCGGCGTGCTCGTGGTCGTGGTCGTCGGCGCTTTCGCTCGGCGCGGGGTCGGCCTCGTCGGCGTGCGCGTCGTCGTGCGACTCGGCACCCGGGTAGTCGTGGTTGTACTCGACGGCGGTGAGGACCTCGGCCGTCGACCCGCTGGCCTCGACGAGCGACTCCATGAAGCCGTCGTAGCCGCCACCGTTCTCGATCACGAGCTGCGCCCCCTGGAGCGTCAGCTGGTCCTGCGCGCTGGCTTCGTACTCGTGCGGGTCCTGGGCGGACGACGTGATGATCGACGTCACCTCGACGAAGTCGCCGCCGATCGACTCGGCGATCGACCCGTAGACATTGGTGGATGCCACGACGACGACCTTGCCGGACGCGTCGGTCGGGCCGTCGGTCGCCCCGTCGGCAGCCGGGGTGGTGCCGGCGCAGCCGGCGAGCGCGAGCACGGAAGCCGCGCCGAGGGCCAGGGGAACGAAGAGGCGTCGGGTCATGGCATCCATCCTAAACGGTAGTGATAACCGTTCTCAAATCAGTCGCGCCTCTCCGCCGCACGGAGGTCGCGATACAGGTCGCGCCACAGCCGGTGCAGCTGCGCGGGGTCGGCCGGTCGCGGCCTCCGGTGGGCGGCTTCGAGGAACTCGTCGACGAGGCGGCGCCGTTCGTCGGACATCGCCTGTTCGTCGGGCGGCCGCACCTCGACGGTGGCCAGGCGCGTGCGCACGTTCCGGGTGACGCGATGCAGCGCATCGGCGGTCGAGACCGCCACCGCCAGGGCGAGGACGGCCGCGGCCTCCACGAGGACGATGGTCGCACCGGCCAGGGAGGTCACCGCGAACAGAGCGACCGACACGGCGGTGCGGAAGCGATGGAGGACGAGCATCCGGCGCATGAAGGCCGGCACGTCCGGCGGGAACAGCACCACCGTGATACTGCCCGCGCGATACCGCCGCGGATGGACCGCGACGTAGCCCCAGAGGAGGTCGGGGCGGAAGAACGTGATCATTTCCCGCTCCCCTCGTCGGGGGTCTCTGCGAGCGCCGTCGTATCCGTGCCCGGGGCGAAACGGTGGCCCGACAGCACCGACGCGCGGGCGATGGTCATCGCCCCCACGGCCGAGGTCAGCAGTTGGAGAACGATCGCGATGACGACCTTTATCGCCGTGTCCACCGAGGGCTGGAGGAGTGCCGTGCCCCCGCAGATCAGGATGACGCCGATCCCGCCCGCGGTCGCCACGGCGGAGATGCGGCCGTATACGTCCCGGAAGCGGAGGAGGCCGACCGCGGCGAGCACGAAGATCGCGGAGCCGGCGAGGATCGCGATGTTCCCGATGACGGTGAGGACGATCATCGCCGTCCTCCCGTCAGCGCCCGCGCCAGCGACACCGCGGCCAGGAAGGCGACGAGGGTGGCGATGACGACGAGGTCGAACGTCCCGACGCTGGCCATGCGCGTTCCGAAGAGAGCGATCAATCCGATGAGGCTGAAGGTGAGCAGGTCGGCCGCAACGGCTCGATCCCCCCGCGTGGGTCCGATGGCGATCCGCCACGCCGAGAGCAGCAGGGCCACGCCGCACGCGGCGATGGCGATGTCCAGAACGATCATGCTCGTGACCTCCCGGTCGTCGCGGCGACGAGGCGGCGATCCATCTCACGCAGACCCGCGAGCGCCCTCGCCTCGTCGGGGTCGTACATCGTGTGAACGAGCAGCTCGCGCCCTCCCTCGGCCATACGGTCCACACCGATGGTGAGGGTGCCCGGGGTCAGGCTGATGAGCACGCCGAGAGCCGTGAGGTGCGCGTCGCCCGCGTCGCCGAGCGGCAGTCGCACGACGCGCGGTGTCGCGCGCGAGCCCGGCGACAGGATGTCGGCGAGGACCCCGCCCGACGACCGCACGATCTGCCACGCGAACCAGCCCGCGAACGCGAGGAGCCGGAACGGCAGCGTGAGCACCGCGATCACGGCAGCACCGCCTTCACGTAGTCGGTGGTATCGATGAGTCCCGCGGCCGCCACCGTGGCCAGGTCGAACAGGCCCTGGGCCCCGAGGCCCAGCGCCAGCGTCACGGCGGCCAGGACCGCCCCGGGGGCGACCAGACGCAGGGACGTCGGCGGCGTTTCGGCCACGAGCCGGTCCTCGCGGCGGAAGCTGCCCGTCACCGTCGGAGCGAACACCGCGTTGAAGATCTTCAGCATCGACATGAGGGTGATCAGGCTCACGACCAGCGCGATCACGGCGGCGGCGACCTGACCGGCCTCGACCGCTCCGGTGATGAGCATGAGCTTGGCGAAGAACCCCGAGAAGGGCGGGAGCCCCGCGAGGGACAGGGCCGCCACTCCGAAGACCACGGTCAACACGGGCTCTCGCCCCACACGATTGCGGAGGTCGGAGAGCACGTCCGTGCCGTACCGCGTCTCGATGGCTCCCGCGGAGAGGAACAGCGACGACTTCACGATCATGTGGTGCAACAGGTAGAAGATGCCGGCCGCGAGCCCCAGCGGCGTGAAGAGCGCGACCCCCAGCAGGATGTACCCGATCTGGCTCACCATGTGGAACGCCAGGATCGAGCGCATCCGTGTCTCGCCGATCGCGCCGAGCACTCCGACGACCATGGTGGCGCTGAAGAGGGCGACTCCGATCCACAGCCACTGCTCGTCCCCCTCGAAGACGACCGCGTAGATCCGGTAGGTGGCGTAGATCGCGACCTTGGTGTGCAGGGCCGAGAACATCGCCGTCACGGCGGGGGAGGTCGACGGGTACGCGCGGGCGAGCCACCCGTGCACGGGCACGACGGCGGCCTTCATCGCCAGGGCGAACAGGCACACCGCCACCGCGGCCGCCGTCAGGTCCGACTCGGCGGCGGCGGCGCTGAGCTCGGCCAGGTTCACCGTGCCGGCCGTGCCGTAGACGAGGGCCACTCCGGCGAGGAACACCGTCGAGACGAACAGGTTGAAGGTGACGTAGAGGCGCGAGCCGACGACGCTGCGGAGCGTGCCCGTGCCCTTACGCGCCAGCACCAGCAGCCCGTACGAGGGAAGCAGCATGACCTCGATGAAGACGAACAGGTTGAACAGATCGGCGGTGAGCAGCGCCCCGTTCACCCCGGAGATGAGCACGAGGACCAGCGGCGCGAACAGCGGATGCCGCCCCGTACCGCTCACGAGGGCAAACCAGCAACTGACGAGCGTGAGACCCGACGCCACCGTCATGACGAGGGCCGAGAACACGTCGGCGACGAACGGGATGGCCACGCCACCCGGCCACCCGCCGAGTGCTGCGGCGAACACCGCACCACCGCTGGTGACCGCCACGAGAGCGGCCGAGCCCACGGTGAGCGCGCCCATCACCACGAGGAGCAGCACGGACGGCCAGCGGTAGCGCCGCCCCGCGAACGCGGCGACACCCGCGGCGAGGAGGGGCACCGCGACGAACAGGGGAAGGAGGGTCGAGGTCATCGGCCGGTCTCCTTCCGGCCGGGGGTGCGCGGGTCGTCGGCGGGCGCGTCCTCCGCGTCGGCGGGCGCGCCCTGCGGGTCGGCGGGGGCGTCCTCCGCGTCCGCGTCCTCGTCGGGGCTGCCGGTCACGGCGAGCACCAGGAGATAGATCGTGATGGCGAAGGCGATCACGATCGCCGTGAGGACGAACGCCTGCGGCAACGGATCGGCCGTCACCGCCGGGTCGGGGTCGGATCCGAGGGGTTCGCCCCGGCGATCGATCCCTCCGGCCGCGAAGAAGAGGAGGTTGACCGCGTGCGAGAGCAGGACGAACCCGATGATGACGCGGAGCCGATCCTTCTGCAGCAGGAGGTAGACCGCGCCGGTCACGAGCGCGCCGATGACGAGGGCGAGGATCATCGCACCGCCTCCTTCCGCGCGCCGAAACGCGCTCTGTCGGCGTCGACTCCCGCACGCGGCGGGGTGAGCCCGAGGCGATCGACGGCCGAGAGGATCACTCCCAGGACGGCGAGATAGACGCCGAGGTCGAAGACGAGGGCGGAGGTGAGCTTGTAGCCGAAGATGTCGATCGGGATGGGCCGGAGGAACGCCCCGTCCAGGAACCCCAGGAATCCGGTGCCGACGGCGATCAGGATGCCGGCGCCGGCGATGGCCAGGTACGGGCGCCGGAGCGGACCGACATCGTCGGTCGGCGCGGACAGGTACACGAGCACCAGTGCCGCGGCTCCGATGAGCGCGGCGATGAAGCCGCCGCCGGGGGCGTCGTGCCCCCGCAGGAGCGCGTAGGCCGAGACGAGGACCATGACGGGCGCGAGGATGCGACCGGAGGTCCGGAGGAAGACGCTGTTCTCGTCGGGCGACAGCAGCGCGGTTCCGCGCACCGGGGCGGCGGGACGCTCCACGGCGCGGCGCGCGTCCAGGAGCGCGGTGATCGCCACCGCGGCGATCCCCAGGACCACGAGCTCGCCCAGCGTGTCCATCGCGCGGAAGTCCACGAGGATCGTGTTGACGACGTTCGTGCCACCGGTCTCGTTCTCGGCCTCGCGGAGGAAGTACTCCCCCACCTCGGACAGCGGCCGCTGACCTGTGAAGACGAGCGTGGCGAGGGTCGCGACGATTCCGGATGCCACGGCCGCCACCGCCGCGAGCACACGACGCCGCGCGCGAGAACGGGGGAAGCGGCGCGGCATCCGCCGAAGGACCAGGATCATGACGACGACGGTGAGGATCTCGACCAGCAGCTGCGTCAGGGCGACGTCCGAGGCTCCGAGCAGGAAGAACCACAGGACGACGGCGAACCCGACGACGCCGATGGCGATGACCGCGGTGAGGCGCATCCGCGCCCGCACGACCACGGCGAGACCGGCCACGACGATGACGGCGAGCATCGCCTCGAGGAGACCATCCCCGGTGAAGGTCAGGGCGGACGAGCCGAGCGCACCCGGAAGCGCGACGACCGCGAGCGCGATCAGCACGATCGGCACCGCGAGGTTCGCCGCCGGCGAGTCGCGGCGCGTGAGCGCCCCCACCCGGTCTCCGAGCGAGAGCGTCGCCTTCTGGAACGCTTCGACGG
>NZ_RBZY01000024.1 GCF_004022425.1 Microbacterium enclense
ATGCGAGGGCTCGTGAACAACCCCAAGGGTGAGATCATCCCGCGTCCGATCATCTCCTCGTACCGCGAGGGTCTGTCGGTCGCCGAGTACTTCATCGCGACGCACGGTGCCCGTAAGGGTCTGGCCGACACGGCTCTGCGTACGGCCGACTCGGGGTACCTCACGCGTCGTCTGGTGGACGTCTCGCAGGACGTCATCATCCGCGAGGAGGACTGCGGTACGTCGAAGGGCCTCGAGCTCCCGATCGCCGCGGTGGACACGACCGGCACCCTGGTCAAGGACGCCAACGTCGAGAACTCGGTCTTCGCTCGCACGCTCGCCACGGCGGTCGTCGACGCGCAGGGCACGGTTCTGGCCGAGGCGGGCGACGACGTGGGCGACGTGCTCATCGACAAGCTGGTCGCCGGTGGCGTCGAGACCATCAAGGTCCGCTCGGTCCTCACGTGCGACTCGGCCGTCGGTGTCTGCGCGAAGTGCTACGGCCGTTCGCTCGCGACCGGAAAGATCGTCGACATCGGCGAGGCCGTCGGCATCATCGCGGCCCAGTCGATCGGTGAGCCCGGTACCCAGCTGACGATGCGTACCTTCCACACCGGTGGTTCCGCGTCGGCCGACGACATCACGCAGGGTCTGCCCCGCGTGCAGGAGCTGTTCGAGGCGCGTACCCCCAAGGGTGCCTCGCCGATCGCCGAGGCCGACGGCCGCATCACGATCGACGAGACCGAGAAGGCCAAGAAGGTCATCCTCACGCCCGACAACGGTGACGAGCCGGTCGTGTACCCGGTCCTGAAGCGTGCGACCCTCCTCGTCGAGGACGGCCAGCACGTCAAGGTCGGCGAGCCCCTCCAGGTCGGAACGCTCGACCCCAAGGAGGTCATGCGCGTGCAGGGTGCCCGCGAGGTGCAGAAGTACCTCGTGA
This sequence comes from Microbacterium enclense, assembly GCF_004022425.1. Lineage (GTDB taxonomy): Bacteria > Actinomycetota > Actinomycetes > Actinomycetales > Microbacteriaceae > Microbacterium > Microbacterium enclense_A. Next base: position 920 of record NZ_RBZY01000024.1, read on the forward strand.
ACGGCGTCCAGGGCGTGTACCGCTCGCAGGGTGTGCCGATCCACGACAAGCACATCGAGGTCATTGTTCGCCAGATGCTGCGCAAGGTCACCGTCGTCGACCACGGCGACACCGACCTCCTGCCCGGGGAGCTGGTGGACTTCAAGCGCTACCAGACCATCAACCGCGAGGCGGTCGGCGAGGGCAAGCGTCCCGCGTCGGGTCGTCCCGAGCTGATGGGTATCACCAAGGCGTCGCTGGCGACCGAGTCGTGGCTGTCGGCCGCGTCCTTCCAGGAGACCACCCGCGTCCTGACGCAGGCGGCCATGGAAGGCAAGAGCGACCCGCTGGTCGGCCTCAAGGAGAACGTCATCATCGGAAAGCTCATCCCCGCCGGAACGGGACTTGCGAAGTACCGCAACGTCACCGTCGAGGCGACGGAGGAGGCCAAGAGCGAGCGGTACCCCAACCGCATCTTCGCCTCGGACGGCGCGTACAGCGACGCCGACCTGAGCTACGTCGATTTCGACAGCTTCTCGACGGACGACTTCACGCCCGGCACATATAACTGATCGAGGGATGCCGCACCCCGGTGCGGCATCCTGATCTCCCGAAGGCCCCCGGCTCGCGCCGGGGGCCTTCGTCGGTTCCCGGCGGGTTTCGAGTCCGTGACGTCTCGCGAGCCCGGCGTGTCGCCGCGCCGACGCGCGGGGGCGGGTCGCCTACCGTGGTCGGGGAGGAACGGATGGCTCGAGTCGCGGGACGCAGCGTCTGGATCGCGTGGCCGGTCGGCGTGCTGTGCGCCGCCGTGATCGCCGGTCTCGCCGTGCTCGCTGCGCCAGGACTCCCCGGTGCGGTGACCTTCGTCGGTGACACACTGCGGGCCGGTTCGACGACGGCCCCGTGGACGGACGCGCCGCGCGTGCCGGGGCCGGCGACGACGTGCCGCGATCTGTACACCCAGCCGATGTGGTCGACGCTGGTGTGGTCGCCCGAGGCGCTGCTCACGCAGCGTCGAACCGGAGCACTCTCGACTCCCGAGGCGGTCGCGGCCGCCGGGTCCACGCCCGTCGTCACCTGCCACTGGCGCGGGGAGTCCGGGCGGTGGCTCGAGACCAGCGTCGCGACGGTGTCGGCCGAGGGGGCGGCCGCCGTCGCGGCGACCCTGACGGGGCAGGGCTTCGCGTGTGCGGCCGACGGCGATGCCACGCACTGCGAGCGCACCGCCGGCGACGTCGTCGAGGTGCATGACCTCCGTGGCGACCGGTGGGTGTCGTCGATGTTCGCGGGATGGATGCCGGACGGTTACGCCGCGATCGTGGCATCCCGCGCCGTCGGCGAGTAGCCCGCTGTCAGCCGAAGATCGCGGCGATGATGCTCGCGGTGTACCCCGTGGGGGCGAGGTTGGAGTACTGGGTGTCGACGAGCACGTCATCGCGCCAGAACAGTGTGCGGCCGTCGTTGACCGGGTAGGTGTCGTTGATCCAGGTCTTCTCGCAGCGTGTGCCCTCGTCGGGGGTGTAGCAACTGAAACCCTGGGTGTTCACGAGGTCGTTGAGCATGTCGAGCGCGGGCCCCCGGTCCTTGCGGGCGATGACCGTCACGAGCCCCGTCGTGTCGGCACGCGGGTCGCGCCAGATGCACACCAGCGATCCGTCGGGCTGAACGCCTGACGGGCCCAGAGCCGGGTCGTTGAGGGGGGTGGATCCGAGCTGCGACAACACATCGGGCGTGAGGATGGCGCGGCAGTCGGTGGGGATGGCCGCGGGGGCGGTCGTGGGGGTGAGCGTGGGGATCGGAGTGCCGTCGGGCGTCCGCGACTCGATGGGCGACGGCGCGCTGGGCGCGGAGTCGGAGCCCCCGTCCGGGGCGCACGCGCTGAGGGCGAGGACGGCGGCGACCGCGAGAACCGCGGCGCGGGCCGCTGCAGGAGGTCGTCCGGTCATGCCGCCCACCCTAGGCGGAGCCGCCGACACGGTCGAGACCGACACACGACGGCACGCCTCCACGACGGGGACCGCGGCGCGGGTTAGCCTGGCCCGGCACCATATCTGCGCGCGTGAGGAGACCCCGATGAGCGACCCCCAGTCGTACGGCGACCCCGTCGACGAGCCCAAGGAGGAGGCGCACGACGTTGTCGGGCGCGCCCACGAGGGACTCGCCGACGCCGAGGCCGCCCGCCGCGACGCGGTCGACCCGGAGGCCGCAGCCGCGGCCTGGGACGAGCGCGAGTCCGATCGTGACGCGGCGACGCCCGCGGCCACGACCACCGTGCACGACGCCTCGCCGGTGGAGCCGCAGAGCCAGACCCCCGTCTCCGCTCCCGCCGCGCCTCGATCCGTCGACATCGACGACGAGGACGCCCGCTGGGCGGCCTACGCCGCATCGGCCGAGCCCGAGACGGGCGACGCGCCTGCCGCCGCGCAGCCGACCGCCGAGCCGGAGCGCCGCTACGATGTCGCCACACCCGCGGTCGCGGGCGCGACGGCCGCCGGCGCCGCAACGGCGACCACCGCCTACGCATACGCGGACGAGACGCGCCCCGTCGGCGCCGCGCAGCCGATCTTCGTCCAGGCTCCCGAAGCTCCGCGCCCGCGCGGCAACCGGGGTGCCGCGGGTGCGATCGGGCTTCTCGCCACCCTCGTGTTCGCCGTGCTCTTCCTCGCCGCGACCCTGGGCCTCGGGCTCCTCCTCGGCACGATCCAGACGGCCGACCTCGCGGACGCGGCCCTCACGGCGCTCACGACATGGACGCTGTGGGTGCCCACGGTCGCGTTCTTCGTCGGCTTCTGGTTCCTCGGCGCGATCATCAACCGCGGCGGCTGGGGCCACTGGGTCGTCTGGGGTCTGCTCGTCGGCGTGATCTCGTGGGGCGGCTACCTGCTCGGCGCTCTCTTCCAGGCTCCGTTCTGGATGCTCACGGCCCGCCAGGGCGTGGACGTCCTCGAGCAGAGCGTCCTCGCCCCGCTGGCGATCGTGGCGTTCGTCCTCGGTCGGGAGCTGACGATCTGGTTCGGCGCCTGGGTCGCGAAGCGCGGCCGCCGCGTCACCGAACTGAACGACGAGGCGCAGCGCGAGTACGAGCGCACGCTCGAGGCCGGCCCGCAGCTCTCCCAGCGCTGAGATCGGATGCCATGACCGATACGCCGCGACCGGCGGGGGTGACCCCGCCGGTCGCCGTCGTTTTCGCGACGGTGACGTTCCTCGCTCTGGCCATCGGTGGGCTGGGGGTCGCCAGCCTCGCGCTGGACGCCGACGTGATCCCCGTGCGCGGCCTCGGGCCCCTGCCCGGGGTGGCGGGGATGGTTCTGGCTCTCGCCGTGTTCGCCGGGGTTCTGCTCTGGGGTCTGCGCGCCGACCCGCCCGGTTACCTGACCGCGGTCCCCTGCGCGATCGGTGCCTACGTGGGCGAGACGCTCGGCATCGCCGTCGGTGCCGCGCTGACCGGGGGCGACGCCGCCGGTGGTCTCGCCGCCGCGGGCGCGGTGGCGCTGGGATGGCCGGGTGCCGTGATCGCGGCAGCGGCGCTCCTCGCCGGCCTGTTCGGCGTCCTGCTGGTGCGCAGCCGCCGCGAGCGCCCGCAGTGGGGCTGGGAGCGCGACGGCGAGGACGACCGCTGATCCCCCGGCCGTGGCATCCCTGCGCATGCCGGGTTGTCGCACTAGCGTAGGACTGTGGAGCGGTCGCTCGAGACGCAGGTCGGCCAGGCGGTGGACGCCTGGCTCGCGTGGCTGCCCCGGTGGGAGCCGGCGAACCACCGTGGACGCATCGCTCCGTGCCGCCGCTGCTTCGGCTCGCCGGTGCTGTCGGCCGCCGGACTCGGTTCCGATGTGCCGCACGGGGTGCAACACGGGCTGTCGACGCGGGTGAAGACGATCGTCGACCACGCCGTCGCGGAGTACACCTCGCGAAACCTTCCGATGCTGCAGACCGAGCTCGATCAGCAGGCCACGCGCAACCGCCGCCGCTCGTACCGCCCGGCGGAAGGGCTGGAACCCGAGTTCGAGGGGATGCCACTGGACCCCGAGCCGGAGCCCGGGGCGCCGTTCCTGTTCACGCTGTCGGGTCTGGCCGCCGAAGAGGATGCCGCGATCCCGGCCCTTCCCCCTCTCTCGGATGCCGCCAAGGCGGCGCTGCGCCAGGAGGTCGGACTCGCCGACGACTACGCGAACATGATCGGGCGCGAGGTGTGCGCCGTCCTGCTGCACCATCGGCTGCGCATCCAGGCGGCCGTCGCCGAGTACGTCGAACCGCAGGTTGCGGCGATGCTCGACGACCTGTCGCGCTCGCTCGACGCCCCGTTCGATCCGCGCGACCCGGGTCCATTGGCATCCTGAGTCCCGTCCACAAGGCCGCCGACCCCGGCGGAGGGCTTTGTTAGAGTTGCCGGGTTGTCCGCGCGAGAGGTGAGCGGGCGCGAGTTCCGGGGAGGGGGCACCATGCCGCAGCGCCTGCCCTCGTCGCCCCCGATCCTGCCGGGCCTGGCGTACATCCGTCCCCTCGGGTCGGGCGGTTTCGCCGACGTCTTCCTCTACGGGCAGGACATGCCGCGTCGTGACGTCGCCGTGAAGGTGCTGCCGAGCGATGTGCGCGATCCCGACCTGCTGCGCATGTTCAACGCCGAGGCCGACGTGCTCGCCCACCTCTCGGCGCACCCGTCGATCGTGACGGTCTACCAGGCGGGGATCTCGGCCGACGGCCGCCCCTACATCGTGATGGAGTACTGCCCCGGCTCGCTCGCGCAGCGGTACCGGGTCGAGCGGATGCCGGTGGCCGAGGTTCTGTCCATCGGCGTACGCATGTCCGGAGCGCTGGAGTCGGCGCACCACGCCGGACTCGTGCACCGTGACGTGAAGCCCAGCAACATCCTCGTGACGACCTTCGGCGCTCCCGTGCTGGCGGACTTCGGCATCTCCTCGTCGCTCCTGCGGCAGAGCGCCGACGAGATGCTCGCGATGAGCGTCCCGTGGAGCGCACCGGAGGTGGTCGCCGAGCAGACGGCCGGCACCGTCTCGAGCGAGGTCTGGAGCCTCGGAGCAACCGTCTACTCGCTGCTCGCCGGGCACAGTCCGTTCGAACGGCGCGAGCGCGGGCAGAACTCGCGCGAACAGTTGCGCCGTCGCATCGCCCGCGCGTCCTACACCGAGATCGCCCGCACCGACGTGCCGCCGTCGCTGCAGGCGGTGCTCGCTCGGACGATGTCGCGCAATCCCTCGGATCGGTTCGCGAGCGCGCGCGAGGTGGGGGAGGCGCTGCAGAAGGTGCAGGCCGAGCTCGGGCTCCCCGCCACCCCGCTCGAGGTGCCGGCGGCGGAGTGGGCACCCACCGCGCGCGCGGTCGATTTCGCGGACGGGAGCCTCCGCGGCCCCGCCCGTTCCCGCATCGAGCGCGACTCCGTTCGCAAGTCGAGCGCTCCCTCGGGCGTCGCCGGTCTCGCGCGCGACGAGGACACCGACATTTCGGCTCCGAGGCGGTCGCGGCGTCGGTTCCTGCCGTGGGCGCTGGCGGCCGCCACCCTGGTCGCCGCCGCCGCGGTCGTCGTCGCGGCGCTGCTGGCCACCGGGGTGGTGCGATGAAGCGCCGGAGAATCGCGGGGCTGACGTCCGGCGTCGTCGCCGCGGTGCTCGTGGTCACGGCCAGCATCGTCTGGCCCGGTCTCGACGCGCAGGAGACCCCCGAGGTCGACACGTCGGTGTGGGCGCTGCAGACCGGCGACGGTCAGCGCTACGCGCGCGTCAACACCACCGTCGGCGAGCTCGACACCGTGCGGACCGCCGGGAACCCGAGCCAGGTCGCGCAGGGACCGGACGGCGCGTACCTCTTCACCGACAGTTACAGCAAACTCGCGCGCATCGACGAGGCGCAGCCCATCGACCTGCAGGAGGAGCAGCTCGAGTCCGCCCCGGACACCCCACCGGGCACCACGTCGGTCGCCACGGCGGGCGACTACGTCGTCTACCGCACCGACACCGGTGCGCTCTACGCCAGCCGGCTCAGCCGGGCGGGGCAGTCGGTGACCGAGCTCGACCCGTTCGGGACGGCGGGCGACGACGATGCGCGCACCTACACCGCCGATGCCGTGGCCGTCGACGAGAGCGGCATGCTGTTCGCCTACTCCGCGGTCGACGGTTCCGTCATCCGGTACGACATCGATGCCGATGAGCTCCGCGGCCGCGACGCCCTCGCGGTCGACGTCGCGTCGCCCGTGCTCACCGCCGCGGGGGAGCAGTGGGTGCTCGTCGACGCCGAGGAGGGGCGCGCCTGGGTCCGCGGTCGCGAGGAGCTCGACCTCGGCACCGCCGATCAGCTGGTCGTCGGCGATCCCGATCCGGCCGCGCGCACCGTGTACCTGGCCGACGAGCAGTCGCTGTGGAGCATCCCGGTCGACGGGAGCGAACCGCGCCGAGAGGTGGGCGCGGGTGGCAACGTCCTGGGCCAGCCGGCCAAGCCCGTCACGCATTCCGGCATCACCTACGCGGCGTGGCTCCTGCCCGGCGACGCGCGCGGAACGCTCTGGCGGTCCGACGCGGGCGAGACCGACCTCGACTACGGCGGGGCGACGATGCCCGACCAACGACGGCCGGTGTTCGTCGCTACCGACCACGCCGTCATCCTGAACGAGACACGCACCGGCTGGGTCTGGACGGTTCCCGACGGCGCGCTCGTCGCCTCGAGCCAGAGCTGGACGCTCGACGACCGCACCGAGGAGGCCGCGGTGCAGAGCGAGGAGCAGCTCAGCGTCGTGCTCGATCCGAAGCCCCCCATCGCCGAGCCGGACGCGTTCGGCGTGCGCGCGGGCCGCCTGGTCACGCTGCCTGTTCTGCTGAACGACCACGACCCGAACGAGGACGTCCTCAGCATCGTCGGAGAGAGCGTCACGGGCCTCGACCCCGGCTTCGGAAGCCTTTCCGTGACCGACGACGGTCAGCGGCTCGCGGTCCGCGTCTCACCGGATGCCACGGGTGCGGCGACCTTCTCGTACGCGGTGACCGACGGGACCACCGCCGACGGTCTCACCTCCGCGTCGACCACCGTGACGCTCACCGTGACGCCCGACACGGCGAACGCGGCCCCCGTCTGGTGCGGCGTCGAGAAGTGCCTGCAGCCGTGGCCTGCGCCCGAGGTCGCGCGCGGCGGCACCATCACGGTCCCCGTCCTCCCCGGCTGGGTCGACCCCGACGGCGACCCCCTGCTGCTGCTGTCGGTCGAGAATCCGAGCGGCGTGGGCAGCGTGGCATCCACCCCCGCCGGTGACGTCGTGTACCAGCACGCCGACGACGGGTCGGGCGGTGAGCAGACCGTCCAGCTCGACGTCACCGTGGCCGACACCGCAGGGGCGACGACGACGAAGCCGCTGCTGATCCGCGTGGCCCCCGATCCGGCGCTCGCGGTGCAGTCGTTTGCGATCGTGGACACGGCCGGCTCGGCGCTGACCGTCGATGTCGCCCCGCACGTCACGGGGACCGCCGGCGATGTGACGATCGGGGCGGTGCGGGTCCTCGACGACGCGGCCGCGACGGCGACGGTCGTCGGCGGGACGACGACGTTCGATTTCACCGCCGCGCAGCCGGGCGTCTACCGCGTCGACTTCACCGTGACCGGGGCCGGACGCGACGCCACCGGCACGGCACGGATCACCCTGCTCCCGGCCGACGCCCCGGCGCAGCTGTCGACGGCCCCGGTGGTGGCCTTCGTCCGCCCGCAGGAGGATGCCACGCTCGACGTGTTCGCCGCGGTCTCCAACCCGACGGGGCGCGTGCTGTTGCTGAGCGATGTCGTCGCGGCCGCGGAGGAGGGTGCTGCGCTCGCCGTCGACACGGTCGGACAGAACGATCTCCGCGTCTCCGGGACGACGGCCGACGGCGGCGCCGGGCTCCTGGGCACCGTGGCGTACACGGTCAGCGACGGCACGGACGACGATGGGTCCCGCGTGGTCGGCGAGGCGACGGTGTATCTCCTACCGCCCGCGCCCGAGATCGCCCCGATCGCGGTCGACGACACCGTGACCGTCCGCGCGGGAGCGCAGGCCGACATCCCGGTGCTCGACAACGACGTGTCCCCGGCCGGGGGACGCCCCACCCTCGACCCGGCATCCGTGCAGGTGAGCCCGTCCGCCGACGGTCTGGCGTTCGCCTCGGGCGGGGTCCTGCGCTACCTCGCGCCCACCGCCGCGGGATCGTACGAGGTGACCTACCGCGTCTACACGACGGGCACGCCGTCGCTGTGGGACGAGGCGACCGTGCGAATCACCGTCCTCGGTCCCGAGGCCAACCGCGCGCCCGTCCCCGACACCCTGCAGGGTCGCGTCCTCAGCGGCGGGACGACGACCGTGCCGTTCCGCAGCTTCGGGGCCGACCCCGACGGAGACGCGGTGGTGCTCGATCGCATCGTGACGCAGCCCGACCGGGGCACGGCCTCGATCTCGGCCGACGGCTCGGCGATCGTGTACTCCTCGGTTCCCGGCGACCGCGGCCAGGTGTCGTTCCGCTACCGCGTCGCCGACCCCTCGGGCGCGACGGGCGAGGGCACGGTCCGCATCGGAGTCCTGGATGCCGAGGCCAACCCGAGCCCCATCACGTTCACCGACTACGTGCAGGTGCAAGCGGGTGCCGACAGCCGGATCCGCGTGAGCCCGCTCGCCAACGACATCGATCCCACGCAGGGGCGGCTCACGCTCACCGGTGTACGCCCGGACCTCCCGGAGAGGCTCGTCGACGGCGACGACAACCCCGAGTACGCGCGACTGGAGGCGCTCGTGGAGAGCGTGTCGGCGACGGGCGTCGTCATCCGCGCGGGCGAGGCCCCCGCCACGATGTCGTTCCTCTACGACGTCGAGTCGGACTCGGGGAACACCGGACGCGGTCTCGTCGTGGTCAAGGTCGTGCGCGAGAGCGTGCCCGACTACCCGGTGGTCTCGGACACCGTCCTCACCGTCGAGGACCGCGACGAGTTCCTCTCCGGCGTCGACGTGCTCGGCGGCCGCGTGACCTGGTCGGGCGGCGACACCGGCGACCTGCGCGTGTCGCTGTGGGGCGAGCCCGCCGATGTGCGGGTCGCGGGCAGCCTCATCTCCGGAGAGCTGCCCGCGACCCGACGCATCATCCCCTTCGCGGTGACCGGCACCGTCGGCGACCAGGAGGTCACGACGTACGCGTTCGTGCGGATCCCGGGCGACGACGATCTCACATTGGCCCTCCGCCCGGGGGCGGCGCAGCGCGTCGACGAACTGGCATCCGTGGACTTCGACATGGCCGCTCTCGTCGCGGTCCCGCGGCGGGCGACCCTGGAGGTCGGCGCGGACGTGTCCACGACCGGCGTGCGCGCCGACGGGCGCTGCAGCGTGAGCGGCACCGTGGTCCGCTACGACGCGGGCACGGGTTCGCCGTGGACCGACGCCTGCCGTGTCCCCGTGCGCGTCGCCGGCACCGAGGAGTGGACCGTGCTGTCGGTGCCCATCGGCATCGTGGCCCGTGAACCCCAGCCCGAACTCCGCCCGGGCTCGCTCACCGTCGGACCGGGTGAGACCGCGACCTTCGACCTGCGCAACATGACGAGCTGGCAATTGGGCCGTGAGGATTGGGCCGGCATCCGTTACACCGTCGAGTACGCGGGCTCGGCGTTCTCGTCCGTGACTCTGGACGGCTCGGTCGTGACGGTCACGGGCGCCGATCGCGCGGTGCCCGGCAGCGAGAACGCCGCGATCGTCTCGGTCACCAGCCACACCGCGGTCGCCCCGGCGCGGCTGTTGCTGCGGGTCGGAGCCGCGCCCTCGACGCTGCCCCAGGGCGGCACGACGACGCTGCAGTGCTCCCAGGCGTCGGGCTCGAGCTGCACGATCGACGCGGTCGGACTCCCCGGCGAGGTCAATCCGCTCCCGCGCACTCCGCTCGAAGTCGTGAGCGTCCGCCCGACGAGTGCGTGCACCGGAGTCGGCTTCGACGTCGCCTCGTCATCGAGCGTGCGGGCGTCGTGGACCGCCGATGCGCCGGGTGCGACGTGCGCCGCGAGCGTGACGCTCCGGGACGCCCAGAGCCGCTCGACCGCCGGGACCCGCGACGCCCGCGTGGTCCTCGACCTGCAGGGCTTCCCGCGCGCACCGGCGAGCGTGCGCCAGACGGCGTACGCCGACGGATCGCTCACGCTGCGCGTGGACGCGGGCGAGGCGCGACGCGCCTACCCGGCGCTCACCGGCTTCCGGGTGCGCTTCGGCGCGCAGGTCGTCGCGGACTGCGGCGCCGACGGATCATGCCCCGCGATCGCCGCCCCCAACGGCGAGAAGCGCGAATACGTCGTCACCGCGGTGAACGGCGTCGGCGAATCGCGCGGCTCGGTGCGCACGACCGCCTGGGCCTACGACCCGCCGGCTCGGCCGAAGTCGGGCGATTTCACCCCGGTCGTCACGCGCGACGGCGAGGGCAATGTCGCCGATCTTGTCATCCGGGGCGTGGAGTCGTCCGAGACCGGCCAGCTCGAGGTCCGCAGCAGCGCGGGCGAGACGCGCACGATCGGCGTCGGGCGCAACGACACCGACGTGCGCATCAGCGGCTTCCGCGTCGGCAGCAACTCCCAGAGCGAGATCACGGTGACCCCCACCTCGCGTTTCGAGGTGCCGACGGGGCTCGGGGGCTCCGCGCAGGGTGGGGCGCTCACATTCTCGGCGCACGGGGTCGGGGCGCCTCTCGAGCCGAACATCACGATCACCTCGCGCTCGACGGGGGACGGGATGTCGACCGTCACGGTCGAGGGCACGGCGCGGCAGAACGGCACCGACTCCCGACTCCGCTACGGCATCGCCGAGGGCACCGCGTGCCGCGTCGGCGACGGCGGTCCGCGTCGCGAGTTCCCGAACAAGGAGGACGGCGTCGCCTACACGTTCACCTTCTGCGTGGAGTCCGACTTCGGCGGCACCTCTTACGGGACGAGGAGCGTGACGCAGGAGGACTACCGCGTCGCGCAGGACACCGCCGCTCCGCGCGGGTACACCTTCACCGTCGGGGCCGAGCCCGGGACCGCCGTCGAGGACGGCCGTCCGGTCGCTCGCTGGCGGGTCTCCGACCTCACGGCGGGGAGCAAGCCGCCGCGCTTCAACAAGGCCGTCTACACCAACTTCGACGGCGACCGGTCGTCGGTGTTCGGCTCGGATCCGAACATCGGCGTCTACTTCCAGCACGAGATCTGGGGTACGACCTCCGAGACCGGACGAGTCGCGCCCGCTTCCGGCAGCGCGCCGTATCAGGTGCAGGCAACCATGCGGGTGGCATCCTGCGTGGGTGGCGAGCGGCTGGACGTGGCGACGAACTCGAGCAACGACCTGGCCGCGATGACCCTCGACCGCGACGCGATCCGGTACACCGACAAGAACGGCACCGTGCTGCCGACGGGGGGCTCGAACCTCGTCCCCGTCGGCGCCACCCGAGTCGAGAACGTCCGGGTGACCGTGGACTGGTCGGCGCGCGGGTGGGGCCTGGACTCCGTCGTCCTGGAAACCCAGGGTCCGTGCAAGCCCGGCACGCCCGACCGCGAGCCCGAAGCCGACCCCGAACCCTGATCCCCCCACCGAAAGAGACCTGCTGCCATGACGATCACCCAGGAACAGGCGACCTGGTACGCCCAGACCTTCGCGCAGATCGCCGACAACGTCGAACGCGCCGTGCTCGGTAAGCGGCACGTCGTCGAACTCGTGCTCACCGCCATGCTCAGTGACGGGCACGTGCTGCTGGAGGACGTACCGGGTACGGGGAAGACGTCGCTCGCCCGCGCCGTCGCGCAGTCGGTTCAGGGTACGAACACCCGCATCCAGTTCACCCCCGACCTGCTGCCGGGCGACATCACCGGCATCACGGTGTACGACCAGAAAGAGGGGACGTTCGAGTTCCACGCCGGTCCGATCTTCGCCAACATCGTCCTCGCCGACGAGATCAACCGCGCGAGCCCGAAGACGCAGTCCGCCCTGCTGGAGGTCATGGAGGAGGGCCGGGTGACCATCGACGGCGTCTCCCGCGAGGTCGGCGTTCCCTTCCTCGTCCTGGCCACGCAGAACCCCGTCGAGCAGGCCGGCACGTACCGGTTGCCCGAGGCGCAGCTCGACCGCTTCCTGCTGCGCACCTCGCTCGGCTACCCCGATCACGCGGCCACCGTGCGCATCCTCGACGGTGCCCCGGTCGCCACCGCGGATCTCCGTCCGATCATCACGCCGCAGGCGCTCGTCGGCATGGCCGACCTCGCCGCGAGCGTGTACGTCGACGCGCTCGTGCTCGATTACATCGCCCGGATCGTGGATGCCACCCGCTCGGCCGACGAGGTCCGGCTCGGCGTCAGCATCCGCGGCGCCCTGGCGTTGACGCGCGCGACCCGCGCGCGAGCCGCAGCACAGGGGCGCACGTACGCCACCCCCGACGACGTCAAGGCGCTCGCGGTCGCGGTGCTCTCGCACCGGTTGATCCTGCACCCCGAGGCGGAGTTCGACGGGGTGACGCAGGAGGCCGTCGTCGGTCAGGTGCTTCTGGACACCGTGCCGCCCACCCAGCGCGAGAGCGCCTGAGCCGTGGCCGTCCCCCCGCTCCTCCTCGCGCGAAGGGTGCCGCCGTGCCCGACGTGAACCTCACCGAGTCGCGGCTGACGCGCACCTCGGCGGGGACCGTCGGCACGGGTTCGCGCACGTCGATCACCTCGACGTCGACCCGGCGCACGCGCCGCCTCGTCCGAGCGGCCGTCCGCGCGGCCGAGATCGGGCGCACGCTGGCCGACGGGGTCGGCTCCGCGGTGCGGTGGGCCGGCCGCACGGTGCGACCCGCGGGTGCGGTCGTCGCGAGCGCGGCGACGGTCGGGCTGGTGCTGGGGCTCGCGTTCGGCTGGGTCGAGTGGATGATCGCCGGGTCCGTCGCGCTGCTTCTGCTGATCATGAGTGTCCCGTTCCTCTTCGGGGCGCGCGCCTACGACGTCGACCTGACGCTCACGCACGAGCGGGTCGTCGCCGGCCACGGGGTCACGGGCGAGATCGCCGTCCGCAACGACAGTGCGCGTCCCGCCCTGCCCGGTCGCCTCGACATCCCGGTGGGGCGAGGGCTGGTGGAGTTCGCCGTTCCGCTGCTGCGGCCGGGGCACGGCGTGACCGAACCGCTCGAGATCCCGCCCCTGCCGCGGGGAGTCGTGCGCATCGGGCCCGTGACGACGGTGCGGAGCGACCCCGTGGGGCTCCTGCGGCGCGAGCACGCGTTCGACGACGTCCACGATCTCTTCGTCCATCCGCGCACGGTCGCGCTCCCGTCGACGAGCGCCGGACTCGTGCGCGACCTCGAGGGCAACGCGACGCGTCGGCTCGTCGACGCCGACATGTCCTTCCACGCGATCCGCGAGTACGTCGCGGGCGACTCGCGCCGTCAGGTGCACTGGAAATCCACCGCGAAGACCGGGCGCCTGATGGTGCGCCAGTACGAGGAGTCGCGCCGGTCGCGCATGGCCGTCGTCCTCGCCGCTGCGACCCAGGAATACGCGGATGCCGACGAGTACGAGCTCGCGGTCTCGGCCGCCGCTTCGCTCGGCCTGCGTGCCGTGCGGGACGCGCGCGACATCGACGTGGTGACCGGATCGGAGATCCCCCGCGTCGTCCGCGGACGTCTGCGCGCCATCCGGCATGTGCCCGCGGTGACGCCCCGAGCGATGCTCGACGGGTTCAGCGCGATCGCCCACCACGAGAACACCATGCCCGTCGAGGACGTCTGCCGACTGGCATCCGAGGCGAACGAGAGGTTGTCCATCGCGTTCGTCGTCGTGGGGTCGGTCGTGTCGATCGCGCGTCTGCGGCAGGCCGCCCTCGCCTTCCCCGCGGACACCGCGGTCGCGGCCGTCGTGTGCGACGAACGTGCCCACCCGCGCATGCGCAGCGTCGCCGGGCTCACCGTCCTGACCATCGGCACGCTCGATGACCTCGCCGGCCTGCTCGTGCGGGGGGCCACCTCGTGAGCGCCCCCGCCCGGCAGGCCGACTCCGCCCGCCGTTCGCGGGCCGTCGCCGCGGGGCTGTTCACCGCGTTCTCCGTCGGCCTGGCGGCGGTGGCCGCGTGGCCCGTGTACGCCTCGTGGGCTTTCGTGGTGCTCGTGGCCGTGGCGGCACCGGTGGCGGCGGGGGTCGTGACGCTGGCTGCGTGGCGCCGCTGGTCCGGGTGGGTCACCGTCGCGCTGATCGCGGGCGCTTTCGCGCTCCTCTCGGTGCCGGTGGCGGTCCCGTCGCGCCTCGGTGGGCCGCTGGAGATCCTCCGCGGTCTCGGCGAGGCGTTCTCCGGCGTCATCCTGGGGTGGAAAGACCTGGTCACGGTCGAACTGCCGGTCGGCGACTACCGCAACCTGCTCGTTCCCGCTCTCGTGGTGTTCCTCGTCGGGACGGCGGCGACGCTGGCGCTCGCACTCCGCGCCGATCGACTCGCCCCCGTCGCCGTCGTGAGCGGTCTTGCGATGAGCGGCTTCGGGCTCTTCTTCGGCCGCACGTCGACGAGCGCGCCGCTGATGCTCGGCCCGCTCACGTTCGCGGCCCCGGTCGAGACCGGGATCGGTGTGGCCGCGATCCTGTCGGCCGTGCTGTGGCTGGCGTGGCGCACCCGTGATGAACGGACGCGGGCGCTGCGTCGGGCGAGCGAGAGCGGTGCCATGGTGCTCCCGCGACGTCGCTCCCGCACCGATCAGCGGCGCACTGCTCTGGGTGCCGCGATGATCGTGGTGGCCGTCGTCGCCGCCGTCGCGATCGTGCCGTGGGCGGCGAAGGATGCCGATCGCCGGGTGCTCCGGTCGGCGGCGGGGCCGGAACGCCAGATCGCCGAGGCGGTGAGCCCGCTGTCCGAGTACCGGACGATGTTCTCGGACGCGCGCGCCGACGACGTCCTGTTCCGCGTCGACAGCGCCGCGACGGCTCCGGAGCGCATCCGGGTCGCGACGCTCGACGCCTACGACGGCGAAGTCTTCCGCTCTTCCGGGTCGCGGCAGGGCACCTTCGTGAGGGTGCCGTCGAGTCTCCCCCGGGTGGACGGGCGCGAGGTCGAGGCCGGCATCCGGATCGATGCTCTCGACGGGATCTGGATGCCGACGGCCGGACGGCTCCTCTCGGCGACGTTCGAGGGCGACCGGCAGAACGTGCTCGCCGACCGGTTCTACTACAGCGTGGACGCCGAGGCGGGCGTTCAGATCGCCGACGGAGGATGGGCGTCCGGCGACCGTTACGCGATCTCGGCGGTCGAGCCGACCGACGCCGACCCCGCGACGTTCGTCCCACCCGGCGCGGACGGCGTCGTCGGCGGCGACAACCTGCGGCGATGGGTGGACGAACACGCCACCGGGGAGTCCGGTGCGGATCTGGTCGCCCTCGTCCGGTTGCTGCGCGACCGCGGCTATCTCAGCCACGGGCTCGCACCCGCCGCCGGTGCGCCCGCGCCGGCGTGGACGGACGACCTTCCCGGGTATCAGCTCCAGCCGAGCGCCTCGGGCCACTCGCTCGCGCGCATCGACACGATGTTCCAGCGGTTGCTGGAGCGCGAGGACGACCCGCGCGCCCAGTCGTCGGGCAATTTCGTCGCCGCGGTCGGCGACGACGAGCAGTTCGCCGTGGCCGCGGCGTTGATCGCGCGGGAGCTCGGATTCCCGGCCCGCGTCGTCGTGGGCACGCGTCTGACCTCGAGCGACTCCGGCGTCGCCGTCTGCGCGGAGGGGGAGTGCCGCGCGCGCGATCTCAGCGCGTGGACCGAAGTGCAGGATGCCGACGGCCGGTGGGCGGCGATCGACGTGACCCCGCAGTGGGAGCTCTCGCCCAGCCTCGAGGTGACGCAGCAGCGCGATCCCGAGAACGTGACCGAGGTGCGGCCGAACACGGTCGACGAGGTCGTCCCGCCCGACCCGGTGCAGGAGGACAACGCCCGCACCGACGACGAGGCGAACGACGATGGCCTAGATCTCGCCTGGCTGTGGCCGATCCTGCGGGTCGTCGGGATCGCTCTCCTGGCGGTCCTCGTCCTCTTCGGACCCTTCCTCGTCGTCGTCGTCGCGAAGGCCATGCGGCGCCGCGGCCGCCGGCGCGACCCCGACCCCCGCGTCGCGATCGCGGGAGGGTGGGACGAGTACGTGGATGCCGGGGTGGATGCCGGCCGCGATCCGCGTCGGTCCGCGACGCGCCGCGAGATGGCCGAGGCGTTCGACACCCCGTCCGGGCTCCGTCTGGCTGACGACGCCGATCGGGCGGTCTTCTCCGCGCGGACGGTCACCGCCGACGAGGCATCCCAGTTCTGGCGGATCGTCGACGAGGAGCGCCGCGCGCTGACCCGTCAGCGCGGCTGGTGGCAGCGCGTGCGTGCGGCCGTATCGTTGAAATCGTTCCTGCGGTTCTTCGCCCCGCGCCCCACGCGCCGACGGCCGCCGCACCGCGACGAGAGGGGGAAGCGCCCGCCCGCAGGGCGGCGCGAGACGACATGAATGATTCCACGGGTGTGATCCTGGGGGCGCTGACCCTGCTCCTGTTCGTCATCGTCTACGTCTGGTACGCGCTGGCGTTGGCCGCGGTCTTCGCCAAAGCCGGCGAGGCGACGTGGAAGGCGTGGGTTCCGGTCGTGAACGTCGCGACGATCCTCGCGCTCGGTGGCTTCTCACCGTGGCTCGTGCTGCTGAACCTCATTCCCCTCTTCGGTACCGTGGCCTTCGCCGTCGTCCTCATCGTCGCGATCCACCGCGTGAACCTCGGATTCGGTCGCGGCGCCGGCATGACCGTCCTCGGCGCGTTCCTCGGCGTCGTGTGGGCCAGCGTTCTGGGATTCGGCTCGGCGCGATGGCGGAACGGGACCCCGGGTGCGCGTCGTTCCGGTGGCATGGACGAGAACTCCGCCCCCGTGCGGCGCGGGCAGGACTTCGCCGGGCCCTACGTGCCCCTCGTCGGCGGGTGGACTCCCGAGCCGGCGTCGCGGGCCGACGCGGGCGAGGACGCGCCGGTGCCGGGCCCCGCGTCCGAGGCCATCGTGCTGCCGTACGCCGCTGTGTCTCCCTCTCTCGCCGACGCGCCGCCGCCTCCCACCGACTGGGCTCCGCGCGGACCCGCCGACGCGCCCGACTTCGCACCTCCCGCCGGTGACGCCCGCGCTCCGCTGCCGTTCTCCGAGCGCCCGGTGGTCGCCGATGACGCACGGGCGTCCGTCTCGGAGGCGCTTGCGGCCTTGCGCGCGCCGACCGACGGCGATGTCGCCCGCGACGAGCGCGCGCGCACCGCGGAGCACGACGAGCAGGGCGAAGGCGAGCCCGATGTCTGGAGCGCCGGTCCCCTCACCCCTGCCGTCCCCTCGCGCTCGCGGACGTCGGCCGAGACGCCGGCGGTGACCGGCGCCCCCGAGGAGGCCCCCGCCGACGACGCGGCACCGCGTCCGGAGCCGTGGCGCGCCCCGTCGCCGGCTGAGGGGGATGACGCCGGCCCGACGACCGATGAGTCGCTGACGCGACCCGCGCCCGTCGCCGGGCAGGTCTGGCCCGCCCCCGCGCGCACGGATGAGGGCCCGGGGGAGGAGTTCCCCGAACTCTCGGAGGCCGTCTCGGCGGTCTCCGACGCTCCGCAGGCGGGCGCACCCCGATCGGCGCGCACCTCCGTGTCGGCGCTCTACACCCAGCCGGAGTTCCCCGCCGAACCGGACGACGCCGAGTTCGACGCCCTCGACCGCACCGTCGTCACCCGTCGACGCCGGATCCCGTGGGCCCTCGTGCCCCCGAGCGGCGCACCCGTCGACCTGACCTCCGACGTGGTGATCCTCGGACGTCGGCCGGCTCCGGATGCCGCACACCCGGATGCCCAGCTCGTGGCGATCTCCGACGAGACGCGCACCGTCTCGAAGACGCACGCGCGCCTGCAACTGCGGGGCGACGTCTGGTTCGTCACGGATCTGGACTCGACCAACGGTGTGCTCTTCGCCACGCTGATGGGAACCGAGGTCGAGGCACCCCCCGGCGAGGAGATCGAGGCCGGGGAACGGTTCTTCCTCGGCGACGCGGAGGTGCGTCTGACGCGGAGGGAGCCGTGAGCGGTCCCTTCGACGTTCCCGATGACGCGGACGACGTCACGCTCTGGGCCGGGCGCCTGCGTGCGTGGCCGACCCCGCCCGTCGAGTCCGCAGCCACGGACGACCCGGACGATGTCGACGACGACACCGCGGTATCGCCCCGCAACGCTCCGGCGGACGACACGGTGCGGGTGCTACGCGACGCTCCGGCGGACGACACGGTGCGTGTGCCACGTCCGCAGCCGGTGCCCCCCGCGCCCGAGGTCGTCGACGACGAGACGGTCCGCGTTTCGCCCCCGGCTTCGTCGCGTGGTCCCGTCGAGAGCGGAATCGTCGACGAGACGACCATTCCCGGTCGGCGGCGTGGTGTCGCCCCCGACGACGAGGCATCCACGGACCCCGACGACGAGGCATCCATGGGCAACACCGCGGCCGGCACCCGCCGCGCTCGATCCCGTCCCCGCGTCGAGGAGCCCGAGATCCCGTCCGGCGATCCCGTGCCGACGCCCCGGGGTGCGCGGATCCCGACCACCGATCACGAGCTCTACCGGCCCCGCGCCGACCAGGCGATCCGCGTGACCCGCACGGCCGTGCCCGCTCGGTCGACCGATGCTCCGGATGCCGCCGCGGTGCGCCCGCGGGAGGCTCGGGGTACTCGGGGGCGCGGAGCGCTGCTCGTGGCGGCGGCCGTGCTCGTCCTCGCGGTGGCGGCCGTCGTCGTGTTCCTGGTGATGGGCTGAGCCTCACCCCGCGCACGTTTGCCCGCACCCTCCCGGGCGCGTATCATTGAGCGGGTGTGCGTTCACGCGCGCCGTGCGTCATGCCCTCGGGTCTGCGGCACGGAACAACGCTCGCACCATCTCAGGGAACGGCCTGCGAACAGGCCACCCCCACGGCATATCCACCACAACCACGCCCGATCATTCTGGCGCGCGGTGGATCACACGTGAGCCCGACACGTCACGAATCGCAAGATCCGCGCCGAGTCGGGGGAGACACGACGCTGTCACCGTGCAGCACAATCAAGGAGAGAACGTGCCAACCATTCAGCAGTTGGTTCGCAAGGGCCGCTCGCCGAAGGTCTCGAAGACCAAGGCTCCCGCGCTGAAGTCGAACCCCCAGCAGGCCGGCGTGTGCACCCGCGTGTACACGACGACGCCCAAGAAGCCGAACTCGGCGATGCGCAAGGTCGCCCGTGTGAAGCTGCGCAACGGTACCGAGGTCACCGCCTACATCCCCGGCGAGGGCCACAACCTGCAGGAGCACTCGCTCGTGCTCGTCCGTGGCGGTCGTGTGAAGGACCTCCCCGGTGTCCGTTACAAGATCGTCCGCGGTGCGCTCGACACCCAGGCTGTCAAGAACCGTAAGCAGGCTCGCAGCCGCTACGGCGCGAAGAAGGGCTGAGAACCATGCCTCGTAAGGGTCCCGCCCCGAAGCGTCCCGTCGTCAACGACCCGGTGTACGGCGCTCCCGTCGTCACGCAGCTGGTCAACAAGATCCTGGTCGACGGCAAGAAGTCTCTTGCCGAGTCGATCGTCTACGACGCCCTCAAGGGTGTCGAGGCGAAGAACAGCCAGGATGCCGTCGCCACCCTCAAGAAGGCGCTCGACAACGTTCGCCCCACCCTCGAGGTCAAGAGCCGCCGCGTCGGTGGCTCGACCTACCAGGTTCCGGTCGAGGTCAAGCCGCACCGCGCGAACACCCTCGCGCTGCGCTGGCTCGTGAGCTACGCCAAGGGTCGTCGTGAGAAGACGATGACCGAGCGTCTGCAGAACGAGATCCTCGACGCCTCGAACGGCCTCGGTGCCGCGGTCAAGCGCCGCGAGGACACCCACAAGATGGCCGAGTCGAACCGCGCCTTCGCGCACTACCGCTGGTAACACCCGCGGAGGGTCCGTGACCGAACCCCGGTCACGGACCCCCCGATGGGCCCGGCATCAACCTCCCAACAGGTAAGGAAGACACCCGTGGCACAAGACGTGCTCACCGACCTCCACAAGGTCCGCAACATCGGCATCATGGCGCACATCGATGCCGGCAAGACGACGACGACCGAGCGCATCCTGTTCTACACGGGCGTCAACCACAAGATCGGTGAGACGCACGACGGTGCGGCGACCACCGACTGGATGGAGCAGGAGCAGGAGCGTGGCATCACGATCACCTCCGCCGCCGTCACCTGCTTCTGGGAAAAGAACCAGATCAACATCATCGACACCCCCGGTCACGTCGACTTCACGGTCGAGGTCGAGCGTTCGCTCCGCGTGCTCGACGGTGCCGTCGCCGTCTTCGACGGCAAGGAGGGCGTCGAGCCCCAGTCCGAGACGGTGTGGCGTCAGGCCGACAAGTACGACGTCCCCCGCATCTGCTTCGTCAACAAGATGGACAAGCTGGGCGCCGACTTTTACTTCACGGTCGACACGATCGTCAACCGCCTGAAGGCCAAGCCGCTCGTCATCCAGCTCCCCATCGGTGCCGAGAACGACTTCGTCGGCGTCATCGACCTCGTCTACATGCGTGCCCTCGTCTGGCCCGGCGACGCCAAGGGTGATGTCACCATGGGCGCCAAGTACGAGATCCAGGAGATCCCGTCCGACCTCGTCGAGAAGGCGAACGAGTACCGCGAGAAGCTGCTCGAGACCGTCGCCGAGTCCGACGACGCCCTGCTCGAGAAGTACTTCGGCGGCGAAGAGCTCACGCACGACGAGATCAAGGGCGCCATCCGCAAGATGACGATCGCCAGCGAGATCTACCCCGTGCTGTGCGGTTCGGCGTTCAAGAACCGCGGCGTGCAGCCCATGCTCGACGCGGTCGTCGACTACCTCCCCTCGCCCCTGGACGTGCCCGCCATAGAGGCGCACGACCCCAAGGACGAAGAGGTCGTCATCGAGCGCCACGCCGACCGTGACGAGCCCTTCGCGGCCCTCGCGTTCAAGATCGTGACGCACCCCTTCTTCGGTCGTCTGACCTACATCCGCGTGTACTCGGGTCACCTCGACTCCGGTGCCCAGGTGGTCAACGCGACCAAGGGCAAGAAGGAGCGCATCGGCAAGATCTTCCAGATGCACGCCAACAAGGAGATGCCCGTCGACTCGGTGACCGCCGGTCACATCTACGCGGTCATCGGCCTGAAGGACACCACCACCGGCGACACGCTGTGCGACCCGGCGAACCAGGTCGTGCTCGAGTCGATGACGTTCCCCGAGCCGGTCATCGAGGTCGCCATCGAGCCCAAGACCAAGGCCGACCAGGAGAAGCTGGGTGTCGCCATCCAGAAGCTCGCCGAGGAAGACCCGACGTTCCGCGTCGAGCAGAACGCCGAGACCGGCCAGACGGTCATCAAGGGCATGGGCGAGCTGCACCTCGACATCCTCGTGGACCGCATGAAGCGCGAGTTCAAGGTCGAGGCCAACGTCGGAAAGCCGCAGGTCGCGTACCGCGAGACCATCCGCAAGTCGGTCGAGCGTCACGACTACACGCACAAGAAGCAGACCGGTGGTTCGGGTCAGTTCGCGAAGATCCAGTTCGCGCTCGAGCCCCTCGAGGTCACGGCCGAGAAGACCTACGAGTTCGAGAACAAGGTCACCGGTGGTCGTATCCCGCGCGAGTACATCTCGCCGACCGACCAGGGCTTCCAGGACGCCATGAACGTCGGCGTGCTCGCCGGCTACCCCATGGTGGGCGTGAAGGCGATCCTCCTCGACGGCGCCTCGCACGATGTCGACTCGTCGGAAATGGCGTTCAAGATCGCCGGTTCGATGGGCTTCAAGGAGGCCGTCCGCAAGGCGAACCCGACCATCCTCGAGCCCATCATGGCCGTCGAGGTGCGTACTCCCGAGGAGTACATGGGTGACGTCATCGGTGACCTGAACTCCCGTCGTGGACAGATCCAGTCGATGGAGGACGCCGCGGGCGTCAAGGTCGTCCGGGCCAACGTCCCGCTGTCGGAGATGTTCGGCTACATCGGCGACCTGCGCTCGAAGACCTCGGGCCGTGCCGTCTACTCGATGGAGTTCGACAGCTACGCCGACGTCCCGAAGGCCGTTGCCGACGAGATCGTCCAGAAGAACAAGGGCGAGTAACTCCGCTCTCGTGGATGCCGGGACCCCGCGCCCCGGCCGGGTTCCCGGCATCCGCTCAAACTCAATACCGACTCTCTAGTAACCTGAGAACCATCCCCGTAGAGAACCGGTCGCAATCCAGCGCCCGTCACTCTGCATTGAACGTCCTGAGGAGGACCCAGTGGCTAAGGCCAAGTTCGAGCGGACCAAGCCGCACGTGAACATCGGAACGATCGGTCACGTCGACCACGGCAAGACCACGCTCACCGCTGCCATCTCGAAGGTGCTCGCCGACAAGTTCCCGTCGGCCACCAACGTCCAGCGTGACTTCGCGTCGATCGACTCGGCGCCGGAAGAGCGCCAGCGCGGTATCACCATCAACATCTCGCACGTCGAGTACGAGACCCCCAAGCGTCACTACGCTCACGTCGACGCCCCGGGTCACGCCGACTACATCAAGAACATGATCACCGGTGCCGCTCAGATGGACGGCGCGATCCTCGTGGTCGCGGCGACCGACGGCCCGATGGCCCAGACGCGTGAGCACGTGCTGCTCGCCAAGCAGGTCGGCGTCCCCTACCTGCTGGTCGCGCTCAACAAGGCCGACATGGTCGACGACGAGGAGATCCTGGAGCTCGTCGAGCTCGAGGTTCGCGAGCTCCTCTCCTCGCAGGACTTCGATGGCGACAACGCCCCCGTCGTGCGCGTCTCGGGCCTCAAGGCTCTCGAGGGCGACGAGCAGTGGGTCAACTCGATCGTCGAGCTCATGGAGGCCGTCGACGAGTCGATCCCCGACCCGGTGCGTGACAAGGACAAGCCGTTCCTCATGCCCATCGAGGACGTCTTCACCATCACCGGTCGTGGAACGGTCGTCACGGGTCGCGCCGAGCGCGGTACCCTCGCGATCAACTCCGAGGTCGAGATCGTCGGCATCCGCCCGACGCAGAAGACCACGGTCACGGGTATCGAGATGTTCCACAAGCAGCTCGACGAGGCCTGGGCCGGCGAGAACTGTGGTCTGCTCCTGCGCGGCACCAAGCGTGACGACGTCGAGCGCGGCCAGGTCGTCGTCAAGCCCGGTTCGGTCACCCCGCACACCAACTTCGAGGGCACGGCGTACATCCTGTCCAAGGAAGAGGGCGGCCGTCACAACCCGTTCTTCACGAACTACCGCCCGCAGTTCTACTTCCGTACCACGGACGTGACCGGCGTCATCACGCTGCCCGAGGGCACCGAGATGGTCATGCCCGGTGACACCACCGAGATGTCGGTCGAGCTCATCCAGCCGATCGCCATGGAAGAGGGCCTCGGCTACGCGATCCGTGAGGGTGGCCGCACCGTCGGTGCCGGTACCGTCACCAAGATCCTCAAGTAAGTCCCCTTCGGACTGACCGGCAAGGGCCGGGCCTTCGGGCCCGGCCCTTCGTCGTTCGTCCCGGGGTCTGCGTCGGGGGACAGAATCCGACCTCATCCGGTCACCGACCGACCTGGCGGCTGAGGGGCGCCTCTGCCGGTCGCCATCATCGCGGGAGTGCCGTCGAACGGACGGTGGGATCCAGGATGTGGGGACGCAGATGTCGGAAGAAAAGCTTGGTGCCGGGGTGTCGGAGCGGGCCGGTCGCGGCATCGATCGTCGCACGGTGCTGCGCGGGGCGGCGTGGTCGGTTCCGGTGGTGACGCTCGCGGTCGCCGCCCCGAGTGCGGCGGCATCCGTCAACAACGCCGATCTGCAGCTGACGGGACTGGATGCCAACCTGCTCAGCATCCAGGTTCTGGACTCGCCGACCGTGGCCACGGCCGCCGTGGCACTGACCGTGCCGACGCAGCTCGCGGTCGTCAACGGAGCCGGCGCGCTGACGGGGTCGGCGACGGTCAGCATCCGGGTGGGACGGCCGTCGGGGATCGCCCTGACACTCGGGCGCGCGCGCGGCTTCGGCGTCCACCGTTTCGACGGCGCGACGACCACGTCAGGCCAGCGCACCACGGTCTACGAGACCAACGCCCTCGGCAGCCAGATCGGGTTCCCGGTCACGACCTTCACCACCACGACGAACCTCAACGTGGCTTCCGGTCAGACGCTGAACATCCCGCTGGTGTGGGGTCTGGCCGGTTCTCGGTCCGGGGTCGCGGTGAACGCTCTCGCGACGTTCCCGGTGACGGCCACCGTCACCGTGGGTGGGCGGACCCTGTCCGCGGCCAGCAGCATCATCGTGCCGCTGAACGCCGGCGTGCTGTAACGGAGGCAGGACCGCCGCGCAACGGTGTGGCGTCGATCGCGTCGGTCGCGTCCGATTGCGATCGACGTACCTCACGAACCCTGGTCGGAGTTCGCGAGGAGGCCGGGAAGCCGGTCGGGTGTCGACTGCGTTCGGTGGGTCCGGGTCGTCCGAGGGGGGCGGCGAGGACCCACCGAACGTCTCTTCACGACCGGGGTCGTGCTGTGCGCGGCAACCCGGGAGAGCATTAGATGACCCCCTCGGGCCACGCATCGTGGCGCTTCTCACGAGGGGGCAGCTATGGGGAGTCAGGCCCACGCTCGACATGCGCAGACACCGCGTAGACGAGCCTCGGCACCGCCGTTGCGGGCGCTTCTTCACGCTGGTCTGCAGACGTCGGGCCGTCCGCACCCGGTGACGGCCATCGCGGCGGGCCGGGCCTCGGTGACCCTTCATGCCATCGACGATGGCGATGAGTGGGAATGGGATCCCGACGAGCGCACCGGCTATTTCGGCGTGGTCTTCCCCGTCGACGACGCGCGCGGCTCGATCCCCTGTGACGACTCCGCGGAGCAGGACCCGCGGGCCCCCATCCTGCTGCGCCCGTGCGGAGGGGGCGCCCGGTTGCGCTGGACCCGCGGGGGCGCGGCGACGGTCTGGCTTCCTACTACCACGATCGGCGAACTCGGGGTCGACCTGTCGCTCGTGCAGGACCGCCCGGCGCTGACGACGGCGGCGCTGGCAGCCCGGTCCTATGTGACGACCGTCGCCACCACGCGGCCGGGGCTCGGCGTCGTGGAAGAGCTGGTGATGGAACGGGCGCTCATCGACATGACCGCGGGAGTCTTCTTCGCGTCCGGCGAGCGCCACGTCGTCGCCGACAACCGGGTGTCGACGTTCACACGCGCGCGACTGCTGTTCGAGTCCCGCTTCAGCGACGCGGCGTTCGGTGTGCGGGGGGCCGCCGAGGAGCTGCACCTCTCGGAGCGCCACCTGGAGCGTCTTTTTCGTTCGCAGGGGATGTCGCCCTCGAGCTACCTGCGCTCCCTTCGCACGGACTACGCGCAGGTCCTTCTGGCATCCCGACACGAGACGGGCATGACGATGCGGACGATCGCCGATCTGAGCGGGTTCGGCTCCGTTCGCAGTCTGCGTCGCGCGCTGTCCGCCTGGGCGGACGACGAACGCGCGACCGCATGAGGGCGGACGACGCGGGCGGCCGGGTCGCACGCTTCGGCGGATGCGGAGGACGAAGCGGCCGCCGGTAGAGTCGCTGGGGTGAAGCCGCTCTCTCGTGTCCTGGGCACACTCGCGCTCGTGTCGGCGATCGTCGCGGTGAGCGTCCCCGCCGTGGGGGCCGTCCTGCTGCTCCGGGCGGATTCCCCGACGGTGATCGATCGGGCGGCTCTGCTCGGGCTCGGCACTGCGGCGGTGGGGTTCGTGCTCGCTGTCGTCGGCTACCTCACCGGTCGACGCGTCGGTGCGACGGCGATGCCCGTGATCGGAGGCCTCAGCGCGCTGATGGTCGCCGTCGGCTTCGCGATCGCGCCCCTGTTCGTGTGAGGCGCCCGCCCGTGCTCGCACGGGTCGGGGCCTCAGAAGTCGCTCAGACGATCTGACCTAGGATTCAGCACATGGGTGACAACCTCCGCCGGGATGCCAGGAATCGTGCGCCGCGTGATGAGACCGCGGACACGGCATCCTCGAGGTCCGGGGACGGCCGCGCTGTGCGCCGGGGCCGCGTGTGGCCGTGGGTCCTCGGGGGTGTGCTCGGTGTGGTCGGTGGGGCCGCCGCGGTGGCGGGGATCCTCGGCGCCACGCTCGCGGCTCAGGCCGTGGAGGTGCGCGACGACCTTCTCGCCGCCCGTGCCACGCTCGGCGACCTCCCCGGGCTCGTCGAGGCGAAGGATGAGGCGGGTCTGCAGGCGGCGGCGAACGACGTCAGCGCCCGCGCGGCCCGCGCGGCCGCGACGGTCCAGAGCCCCCTCTGGGAGAGGGCTGCCGAGGTCCCGGTCGTCGGAGCCAACATCGACGCCGTGTCCCGTGTCACGCGCGCCGTGGACATTCTCGTCCGTGACGCGTTGCCCCCGGGGATGCAGCTGATCACCGACCTCGACATCAAGAAGCTCGCGCTCGAGGGCGGCGGCTTCGACCTGGCGCCCTTCCGACAGGCGCAGGCGTCGATCCCGGTGGTGTCGCAGGCTTTCACCGCCGCGAAGGCCGAGACCGATGGCATCCAGTCCGATCAGTTGATGGAGGCCGTGGCGGGGCCGGTCAGCGAGATCCGCGACGTGATCGATCGGACGGCGCCCACTCTCGACGTCGTCAACCGTTACCTGCCCACCCTCCTCGGCATGGCCGGCGGCGAGGGGAGCAAGACCTATCTCATCGTCTTCCAGAACAATGCGGAGATCCGCGCGACCGGCGGTAACCCGGCCGCGAGCATCATCATGAGGGTCGATCAGGGCAAGTTCGAGCTGCTCGACCAGGCGAGCTCGGCCACGTTCTACGAGGAGGGCACGGCGGGGGAGCAGTTCAGCGACATCCCCGCGGAGACCCTCGCGCTGTACCCCTCAACGTTTGCGCGGTATTCGCAGGACTACACGATGACGCCGAACTTCCCCACGACGGTTCAGCTCTTCCAGGATGTGTGGCAGCGCACCAACGGCGAGCGTTTCGACGGCGTCATCTCGATCGACCCCGTCGTCCTGTCGCACATGCTCGCCGTTGCCGGCCCGGTGGATGTGGCGGGGGAGCAGATCTCGAGCGAGAACGCCGTGCAGCTGCTGCTCAGCGACTCGTACGAGCGCTTCCCGTCGGGAACGGATTCGGACCGGTTCTTCTCCGAGGTCTCGCGCGCGGTGTTCGCTCACCTCACGGCGGGGAAGTGGGATCCCGCCGAGATGCTGGACGCCCTGACGCAGTCGGCGGACGAACAGCGGCTCTTCCTGTCGTTCACGGACGAGGCCGCCCAGGGGCTCGCCACCGAGCTCGGGCTGGACGGCGAGCTGCGTGCCGACAACACCACGGCGACGCAGGTGGGCACGTACCTCAACGACTACTCCGTCGGGAAGCTGGAATACCACCTGGCGCAATCCGTCGCCGCGACGTGCGACGCGGCGGCGCGGACGATCACGACGACGACGACGCTGACCAACTCGATTCCCGACGACATCCGCAGCAATTACACCCTCGGCGCGCGCAACGGGAACTTCGGTCTGCCGCGGACGTCGATGATGCTGGATGTCCTGTTCTTCGCTCCCCCGGGCGGTCAGATCATCGCGACCGATCCGGCTCAGAGCGAGGAGGGGGGCTTCGACCGCTCCGGCTCGCAGAACGGCAATACGGCGGTCAGCCGCCTGGCGGTGGTCGCACAGGGCGAGACCCGAACGCTCTCGTCGACCGTGCAGCTTCCCGAGGGTCCCCTGGGCCCGCTGCAGCTGCGTCACACCCCGACGGCCTCGGATACGCCTGTGACCATCGACCCGTCGTGCGACGCTCTGTTCGCGGCGGCCGGCTGACGCGTACCTCTCGGGGGTGGGGGGTCAGTCCCCGTCGGCGGACACGCGGGCGCGGTCGATGGGCCAGATCGTGGCGACGACCTTGCCGATGACGTCCGACCGGGAGACGAAACGCGCGCAGCTCGGCGACGGTGAGGCGACCCCTCGACAGGCGACGACCGAATCGGCGGAGTTCGCCCGGTTGTCGCCTAAGACGAGATAGCTGTCGTCGGGAACCACCACGGGTCCGAAACACCGAGCGGATGCCGGCGTCGTCGAGCAATCATTCACACCCGGGGTGAAGGGGAGGTCGTTCACGACGTACTCCTCGGTGAGGACCACTCCATCCACCTCGACCTGACCCTGATCGGAGCAGCACCGGACCGTGGACCCGGGTCCACCGATGATCCGCTTGACGAGAGCGTCCTGGTTGCTCGGTCCGAAGCCGACGATGTCGCCCACCCACCCGATCGCGGTGCGAAGCGCCCCGCGATCCGGACGGGGGCCCCACGTGTCGGGACGGGCGAAAACCGCCACGTCCCCCTGGCCGGGCGCCGATGCCGTGTAAGCGATACGGCTCGCGACGATCCGGTCCCCGGTCTCGAGCGTCGGCGCCATCGACTCGGACGGAACCTGGAACGCCTTGATGACGAACCCTTGAACAAGGGCGAGCACGACGATGGCCAGCGCGAGATGCGTCAGCGGCGATCGGCGGACGCGCTGCCAGCGGGTCCGACGGGCTGCCTCGGCGGCGGGAGCGCTCATCGCGTCGAGAGGAGCCCGTGGGCGCGGAGTTCGTCGATGGTCTGCTCGATCAGTGCGCGGGCGGACGCGTGTGCCGGGGTGCCGAACGCCGCGACCGCGGCATCCGTGATCTCCGTGACCGTGGCGCCTTCTCGGTACTTCACCCAGACCAGGCATCCGCGCTCGTCGAGGGCGGTGACCGTACCGTCCTGCAGGATGCAGGCGCGCCCGTCGACGAGGATCGCGTCGTCGACGGGCGACACCTCCCACGGACCGGCCGGGGACGCCGGCGGCGCAGCCGACCAGGACTGCGCCGCCGGAGCCGGCGCGGCGAACATCTCGGTGATCAGATCGGGGAGGTCGGTGGCATCCCGATAAATGAGACGGGTGACCGCTCCGAGGCGGTCGACGATGCGCGCGACGTACTGCAACGGATTCGGCAGCTCGGGGAGGTAGCTGATCTGGGGTGTCATCTCGCAGATCGCGTCGATGAGGTCGACGTGTTGCGCGCCCGGGCTGGTGGTCGCGGGGTCGCGGTCGAGAAGAGTGATCCCGGAGAGGTGCAGCGGGGCGTCGGGGAGGGGGAGGAGTCCGAGGTCGCTCGGCGCGATCTGCTGCTTCACCGATTTGCCCTCGACGATCACGGAGAGGGGCTTCCGGTACGGCCACACGGTGAGGTTCGCATCGACGGCGACGCTCTCGTCGCTCACGTATCCGAATCTTCGCCCCGCGTGCCGGGATGCCGTGGTCTTCCCGCGTCCGGAGGGACCGACCATGGCGAGCACGCGCCCGTCGGGTGCGGCGACACCGGCGGCGTGGAGGAGCAGGCGCGTGCCGCGCAGCGCGTCGAGCGCCTCCAGCGTCACCCGGGTCGACAGATCCGAGAGGCCCTGCTCGAGGTCGCGGAACATCTCGGCGGGAAGCTCGAGCCGTCGCGACGCGGTCTCCGCGGAGGTGTCGCAATCCCGCCACGCGTGCGTGATCGCCGTGAGCACCTGGTCGGGCGTCGAGGCCTCGACGTCGGCGTCGATCGCGACGCCGAGTGCTTCGATGGCAATGTCCGACCTGCGGAGCACGGCCTCTTCCTTCATGGCCATCGGTCTCCTCACGTCGTTCTCCCACGGCGGTCCCGAAGGCGCGATCATCCTATCCGTGCGTTTCGGCGTCGCTGTCATGGCCCCACCAGCCCCGACATGGGTCGCCGACGGGCGGAGTACGCCCGGGGCGGGTCGCCCGGTGCCGGGCGGCGTACGCGGGTCGTGCGGGGTCTCGTCGCATCTAGGACACGCCTGCGTAACCAGAACGGACATTGTCGTCCCTAGAGTCTCGCCCACCGGGGGAAAGGGGGAGCCATGGCGTCAGGAAGTGTCTCCAATCGAGGGTGGCTCACGAAACACGTGACCAACCCCACGTCGAGACGGAACATACGACCGGATATCCAAGGTCTCCGGATGGTGGCCGTCGTGGCGGTGGTCTTGGACCATTCGCTGCACTGGCCGAGCGGCGGCTTCGTCGGCGTCGACGTCTTCTTCGTGATCTCCGGGTTCCTCATCACGGGAATCCTGCTGCGCGAGCACGAGAAGACCGGACACATCTCTTTCGTGGGCTTCTACAAACGGCGCATCCGGCGAATCGTTCCCGCCGCCACCGTCGTCCTCGTCGCGACCGTCGTCGCCGCCTATTTCATCTTCAACAAGGCGCGCTTCGCTCAAACGGGATGGGACGCATTCTGGGCGTTCTTCTTCGGGGCGAACTGGCGGTTCGCCATCGCGGGAACGGACTATTTCCAGGCGACGGGCCCCGTCTCGCCGTTGCAGCATTTCTGGTCGCTCTCCGTCGAGGAACAGTTCTATTTCGTCTGGCCGTGGGTCATGCTCGGGGTCTTGGCACTCGCCGCGCTTCGTGGTGACATCGTTCGCCGCCGCACCGTCACCGGCATCGTGATGGTGGTCTTCGTCGCTGTCTCGCTGTGGTGGGCTTTCGTCCAGTCGACGGGGGATCCCACGATCGCGTACTTCTCGACCCTTACGCGCGCCTGGGAACTCGGCGTCGGTGCCCTGGTGGCGATCGCCGCCCCGTGGTGGGCTGCGATCCCTCGCGCGATGCGCCCGATCCTCGGATGGATGGGTCTGCTCGCGATCCTCGCCTCCTACGTCGTGATCGACGACACGTCGCCGTTCCCTGCCCCGTGGGCTTTGCTGCCCGTGCTCGCGACGGCGCTCGTGATCGTGGCGGGAACGGGCGGCGAGCAGCGGTTCCTCTTTCCGCTCACTAATCCTCTGAGCTTCTACATCGGTAACATCTCGTATTCGCTGTACCTATGGCACTTCCCGGTGATCATTTTCATCGGCGTGTTGATTCCCGACGAGGGGACCGCGCTCCTGGTGTCGCTTACTCTCGCCGTGCTGCTGTCCGTCGCCTCCTACCACCTGATCGAGACGCCGGTGCAGAACTCGCCCTGGCTTGCCCCCCGTGATCCGGAGCTCTCGCCTCGGGCGCGTCGCCGAGTGGCGAAGCACGCGTGGGACCAGTGGTGGGAGGACCATCGACCCCGTTACGCGTACGGTCTGCTCGCAGGGTCCGCCGCGGCGCTGATCCTCGTGGTGATGTCGACCAACGTTCCGGCGCGCACATCCGTCGCAGCGGATCGCCCCACCGTCGTTCCCACGACGTCTGCGTCACCGACCCCCGGAGTCACGACGGTGCCGCTGTCCGCGGCTCAGTCGGACATCCAGGGACAGATCATCACGTCACTCAACGCCACGACGTGGCCGGAGCTCGATCCTTCGATGGACTCGGTGATCGGGGGTCCACAGACACCGTCCGACGTAGCCGCCTGCGGGCAGGTCGAATCGCTCCCCATCGAGCAATGCACCTGGGGGGACGAGGGTGCGGGCACCTCGGTCATGCTGGTCGGCGACTCCGTCTCCCTGGCCTACACGGAGGCATTCCGAAAGCTGAGCGGTGAGGCGGGGTGGACGATCTCGACGCGTGGGATGTTCGGGTGCCCATTCGTCGACATCGCGATCAGCAACGCCAAACAGGAGATCGTTGATGCGTGCGGCACGCATAATCTCGACACCATCTCGATGATCAAGGAGAGAAAGCCGACCTACGTCGTGGTGACGGCGACCTACGAGGTCCGGGTCACGGACGACTCCGATGAGAAGATCGAGCCGGGGCGCTGGAAGGACGGCCTTCTCCGCTACCTCGATCAGATCAAGGACGATACCAAGATCGTCTTGCTCGCCCCGCCACCGTCGTCTGTCAACGTGCAGGACTGCTACACGCCGCAGAGCGAGCCCAGCGCGTGCGTGAGCGACATCACCGACCAGTACGAGAGCACCGCGAAGGTGGAGGCCGCAGCGGCGGAGTCGATCAACGGTGTCTACGTCGACGTCGCCGATCTGTTCTGCTACGACGGTGCGTGCCCATCCTTCATCGGTACGACGCCGGTCAAGCTCGACCTGGTCCACATCACCGAGGCGTACGCGGGAAAGGTCGCACCTGCTCTGCTGGACACCCTCCGTGCCGACGGTGTCACGTGACATGATCGCGTTGCAGGCACTCGCCCAAGAATTCAGGGGTCGGAATGACCGGGATGACACCGGAGTGAGGCGGCCGTCACGAGCCGCATTTCCTGCCCCCTGTATCATCGGCCACGAATCCCAAGCCGGAAGGGCCTGAACTTCATGCCGGACACCGAAGTGCAGCTCTCGGTCCTGATCGTCTCGTACAACAGCGCTCACCTGCTCGCGGAATGCATCGAGCCTCTTCGCGCCGTCGCCGGCCGTGAAGTGGAGGTCATCGTGGTGGACAACGCTTCGGCCGATGACCCGCGTTCTGCGCTCGAGGCCACGGGTATTCCGCACATCTTCCTGGAATCAGGGCGCAACGGCGGTTTCGCCTTCGCCGTGAACATCGCCGCGAAGGCCGCCAGCGGTCGTTACCTGGTGCTGCTGAATCCCGATGTCTCGTTCGGTTCGGACGTCCTTCCGCACCTGCTGCGTCGGATGGAGATGGATCCCGAGATCGCAGCGATCGCGCCGTTGCTGCTGACCGAGGGCGTGCAGACGGCGAACGGTGGACGTCTTCCGACTGCGACCGCGATGTTCGCCCATGCGTCCGGCCTGGCCCGATTCCTGGGGGCCAGGAAGACGGCGATCGGGCACTACGCGTACGCCGCCCCGTCATCGGGAGACGTCGCCGTGGAGTGGCTCTCGGGTGGGTTCCTCGTCATCCGGCGGTCAGCAGCGGCATCCGATCGGCTGCTGTCCGAGCGGTGGTTCATGTACGCGGAAGACATCGACCTCTCGGTGTACCTCGCGCGCAGCGGTCGCCTCATCCTGGACACGGACGTGTCGGCGTACCACGCGATCGGCGGAAGCTCGGGCGGCGACGAGAAGCCGCGGACGATGTGGGTGGCCGCGATCCAGGATTTCCACCGCGAGGTCCTGTCGCGTACCGCGATCGCCCGTGCAGCCTGGAACGCGGCGTTCGCCCTCGGCTTCGCTGCGAGGGCGCTGGTGTTCCTGGCCACACGCGACGGCAGAAGGGCTCGCGTGATGTCCGTCTACGCCCGCGCGGGCCTCGCACCGCGCGCCGCTGATCTCGCCCGGATAGACCGATCCATCAGCCCGCTGTCGGCTCGCTGAGGCCCCGTTCGGGTCCGTTCGCGCCACGAGGTCGGCCGACGCCACCGTGCGGCGGGGTCGCACGACCGCCGGAGCGCGAGCGGACCAGAAGCCGCACCGCGGCGGGGATGCCGCCGGACAGGCGGGCCATTCGGACGCGCAGTCGCTGGCCGACGGTGGCCGTGGGACGCGTGGCATCCATCTCCAGGTCGTTGCGCGACGGCCAGAGCGCACGCGCGATGATCTGCACTCGGCGCACGCCCCTCGCCTGCCGGTAGGCGTCCAGCCAGACCCACACGGGAGTGTCCTTCGCCGACAGGCGGAGATGCCACGCTCGCAAGGCGTTCGGGTCGACCGGGGCGTGGAGCTCGCGACTCGGGGGAAGGCCCAACGGCCCGAGGTAGCCGTCGGCCGACAGCGTCGCCCCCGTCGCGGCGGCCACATCCGAGAGTCGTTGACGTTCGTCCTCCGCGAGGGTCACCTCCTCCAGAAGGTGGGCCAGTTCCCTCTGGTGCCGACTTCCGTCGGACGCCCCACGAAGACCGTGCAGCGCCATGATGAGCGCGTTCGCGGGGCGATCGCAAGTCCAGCACTCGACGTGCGCGAACGTGAGGGCGACTCGATCGGCCCAGAGGCGCTCAAAGACGATTCCGGGATCGGCGAGGAATCCGGGGTACCGCCGATGGACGTCGATATCGCACGGCCACTCCTCGTGCACGAAGGTGATCGAGTGGTCGTCGTAGAAGTCGCCGGCGTAGGCCGACGGGCGTGGCATCCATCCGCTTTCCCGGAGGAGCGCGCAGATGTCGTCGAAATCGTCCGGGCACGCGAGGATGTCGACGTCGCTGGAGATCCGGTCCGGCCGGAGACCCTGCTGCGCCAGTGCCGGACCCTTGATGAAGAGGCCACGAAGACCGGACGCCTCGAGCTGCGTGCCGCACCAGGCGTGCACGAGGACGATGGCGGCAGCCAGGGGAAGATGCGTGCGGGGTGTCGTGTCGCCCACCGCGTCCGGCGTTTCCGTCGAACTCCCGCCCGGGGCGGGGTCTGCGCGCCTGTCGCTGTGCACTATCTCCCCTTCTTCGATTCATCTACAGAATCACCCGTCGAGGACGACGGGGAGAACGCCGCAAAAACCGAAGAGGGGTGTGTTCCGATTTCATAGGCGGGAGAACCCGCTCCGCCCTGCGCTGGACACGATCTGGTAATGAACTGCCGATACTGTGATTCTGGCACGTCGGGAGATCAGACCGGGAGCGAGTGATCAGGGTGAATTCTGTAGCGATCATTGGGACTCGGGGGTATCCGAGCTACTACGGCGGTTTCGAGACAGCTGTCCGGAAGATCGCTCCCCACCTCGTCGACGAAGGGTGGGACGTCACCGTCTACGGTCGCGTCGGGGCAACGCGCGATTCCGATCCCGAGCGCGACCTCCGCGTTCGATCGGTGATGACGCACGGGGTCGAGACGAAGTCGGTCAGCACGCTGTCGTACGGGCTGACGGCCACCTTGCACGCCCTGATCCACAAGCCCGATGTCGCGCTCGTGATGAACGTCGCGAACGGCTACTTCCTCCCGCTCCTGCGCGCGCGAGGAGTGCGGACCATTGTGAACGTCGACGGGATCGAGTGGGACCGCGCGAAGTGGGGCCGCCTCGCCAAAGCCGTCTTCAAGGGCGGTGCCCGTGCCACGGCGCGCTTCGCCGACGAGCTGATCTGCGACTCCGAGGCGATCTCCGCGCGGTGGTGGCGTTCGTCGTCGGGAACGTCTACGACGGCTGGACCCTCTCGAGCACCGGAACACTCAGTGGCGGCCGCAAGACTCTCACGTTCACGCACCCGGCTCTGACGATCCCGACCGGATCGACGTCCACGTCGACCTCCTTCAGCACGGTCGTCTACATGGCGCTCGCCTCCGGTCAGCCGGGTGCTCCGATTCCCGGCGCGAGCAACACCTCGGGCCGCTTCCGCATCGGCGCGAGCTCCATCGTCGGAGGCCAGTACGCCGCCGACTCGTTCTTCCCCGCTCTGGAGGACTGAGCTCGGGTCGGCCGTGGAAGGGGTGGTCCGAGCGCGTGCGCGGTCGGGCCACCCCTTCTGGCATGTCAGCCGTGAAGACCCACGCGTCGCCCGTTCGTCACCGCAGCCGTCGCCACGACGATCCGACCCACATCAGCGAGAGCTGGTCGCCGGAGCCGAGAGCGACGGACGTATCCGGCGTGAGCGTGACCCCGTAGGCCGATCCGCTGCGAACCGTCAGAGTCGCGCCCCTGTCCGCACGGGCGACGAGGATCAGAAGGCGCTGGCCGAGCCGGCGGCCCTTCTCCAGCTTGCCCAGCTGCCGCGAGATGCCGTCGCTGAGCGTCGCAAGCAGCAGGAGGCTTTCGTCGGGTGCCCGCGTGGCTGCGCGGAGCGAACCGGTCAGGGCCGCGTTGGTGAATGTCGTCGATGCGGAGGATGACAGAGAGGCCTGGGAGTCGTCGTTGCGCGTCCAGGTGCTCCACCCGAAGGTGCACCTCGGTGAGGCGCCGAGATTTCCGGGCATGACCGGAAACGGCGTCTCCATCTCGACGAGGGCGTCGATGTCCGTGGTGGCGTCGGTCTCGAACGGTCCGACCGCGCACTGCGACGCGTAGAAGTCGCTCGCGCGCACTCGCATCCCGCGGATGTAGATCCGCGAGCCCGGCGACGGGGCGTCCACGGTGGAACGCAGGATGCGGTTGCGGTTGTTCTCGACCCGGGTGACGCCCTCGAAATCGATGGCTCCGTCGACCAGGTCCAGCTGGCTGTTCGTGTTCTGGATGAAGGCGAACTCCGGGAGGTCGGCAGCCGTGACGTCGTAATCGCTGATGCGGACGCGTGCGTTGGTGATGCGCCCGAGCCGCCGCGCTCCGCGCGCGTGCAGGCCCTTGATCGTCAGGGTCCGCTCCGTGTCCTGGACGCCGCGCTGGTCGTGCGCGCTCTCGCGGATCGAACACTGCACCACGGTGCTGCTGTCCTGGCACCGGAAGTCATCGACGGTGATGTGACGGGTGTCGCCGGTCCCCGAGCCGCCCGAGGTCTCGGTGAACACCTGCAACGCGATCGATCCGCCGATGACGGTGCAGTTGGTGATGCGGTGTCCGCTGCCGCGGATGCTGAAGCCACTGCTGGTGGTGACCTGGGCGAGGCAGTTGTCGAAGTGCACGCCGTAGGACTCCTGGTGGGTGTCGAACGCCCCGACCGAGGCGGCGATCACCTGCATCCCCATCACTCGCGGAAACAGCGTCCTCCCGTAGAACGAGGGGTACGGGCCGTTGGCGGCGACCTCCGTCGACTTGTCGCTGTACCCGTGGCGCACGTACCGCGCGACCCCACCGATGATGAGGCCGCCGTTGCTGGCGACATCGTGGATGCCATATCCGAAGATCCCCGCCGATGGATTGTCGATCGCGTGGCCGATCTCGGCGTTCTCGATGTGGTAGCCCGCGCAGGAACGCATCTGGATCGCGATGCCCACGGCGCGGATGACGCGGACGTTGATCAAACGGGGGGCACGCATGGAGTCGCACCGCAGGACGCACTCCGGTGGCGTGGTGTTCGCGTAGGCGGAGTCGCTGACGTCGAACGACAGTCCGTCGATGGTCACCGTCTTGTCGTCGAGCTTGGCCAGGCGCACGTTGGAGGTGTAGTTCTCGAACGGCCACCCGTTCAGGCGCACGGTCGTGCCGGACACCGAGTGGATGCGCATGTACTCGCCGATGCGCGGAACCGTGGCGGATCCTCCGGTTCGACGGCTGCCCGGGATCACATCGTCGGCGTAGATCTTGACGATGTCGCCGCTGAGCCAGCCGCTCGGGGCGGATCTGAGCGTCACCTGCGTGCCCCCGGTGACCTGACCGTTCTCGTTGATCTCGATGCGGCTCGGAGCGGATGCCGCGGTGATCGCCGCGGTGTGCGATCCGTAGGCGCGGAGCACGATGCCGGTGTGCCCGTCACGGACCAGGACGGCTTGACGGTGGGGTGCGGAGATCGTGATGTTGGCCGGTACCTGCAGAGGGGCGCCGAGACGATAGCGCCCCGGCGGGACGAAAAGCGTGCCGCCGGGGGCGACGGCATCCAGGGCGGCCTGGAACGCACCCGCGCACTCGGCGGCGCCGGTGGGATCGAGCCCGGGGAACCGGGCAGGGGACGCGACCGTGACGGCGGTGCGGAATTCATCGTTTGCGACGGCTCCGACATCTCCCGCGCCCAGGATGACCTCGCCCGTCTTGCCGTTGACGGACACCACCGGATCGGCCGCATGGGCCGGTCCGGGACGCGCCGTGGCGCCGGCGATGCCGGCGAAGACGCCGACCGTGCCCAGCCCGAGAAGGGTTCGGCGTCCGGGGAGAGGAGAATTGTGATCGTCGGTCATGTGCCCCACTGCCTTCGATGTTTTCTCGCGCGAATTGCGCGTTATTTCGATCTTCTCGAAATCGCCTTTCTAGCAAAAGCTCGCAAAGTGTCCAGGTCTCTGCGCACGCGGGGAATGAAAGCCCACGCGAGTCCGTACCAGACGAGTGCGACCACGAGCCCCAGGGCAAGGGGCAGGGGGGCGGGCAGACCCTCTGTCACGCGGGCGACCACGTGAGCGGCGAGCGCACCCGGGGCGGCGAAGGCCAGCAGCGCGCGGACGACGTCCACGAACATCGGGCGGACATCCAGCGACGCCACGCGGCCGACCCAGAGAAGGGATGCCGCCCAGTACAGCGCGTAGGCGACCGAGAACATCAGCGCCACGCCTTGAGCGCCCCAGGGCAGCCCGGTGAGCATCACGCCGATGAGCAGGGGTTGGGATACGACGAAATACCGCAGCTGCTGCGCGGCATATCCCTGGGACATGTAGATCCAGAAGCAGATCTGCACGAGCGAGCGGAATACGCCGCCGATGGCGAGGAGGCTCACCAAGGTGCCCGCCTGCGACCACTCGGGTCCGAGGACGAAGAAGACGATCTGCGGGCCGAGGGCCGCGAGAAGCGAGAAGATCGCCCCCGTCACATACAGCGCGACGAGCTGAGCCTGTCGCACGTACGCGGCGAGCCTTTCGGTCTCACCCTTCAATTTCGAGAGAACGGGTACCGCCACGCGCGAGAGCGGCGTGTTGATCTGATTGATCGGGAGAACCATCAGCTGATATGCGCGGTCGTACGATCCGAGCGCGGTCGGGCCCCACGCGCGGCCGATCGCGATGCTGTCGACGTTGCGCGTGGCGTAGCCGAGCACCTGTGTCGCCGCGAGGCTCACGCCGAATCTCAACAGCGTGGACATGTCCTCCCCACGGCGGGGGAGTCCGGGGAACCATCGCGCGAGCATGACGGCGAGGATCAGCCCGAAGACCGCGGTCCCGACCTGTTGCGCCACGAGCGCCCACAGTCCGAAGCCCGAAGCGGCCAGAACGATCGCCAGGGCCGTGGACAGCAGGTAGGGGCCGACATCGGTGACGGAGAGCGCGACGAAACGCAGGCCGCGGTTGATGTGGACGCGGAACTGCGTGGACGCGCCCCCGAGGAGGAAGGTGACGGACATCACCTGAACGACCGGAACGAGGTCGGGTTCGCCGTAGAACGCCGCGATCGGGTAGGCCATCGCGAAGACAGCCGCCGTCAGGATGCACCCGATCCCGAAGTTGATCCACCACAGGTTCGACTGCTGGCCGCGCGTGAGGTCACGTGCCTGCAGTGCCGCCATCGACAAGCCGAAGTCGCGGAAGATCTCGGCGACGCCGATGATCGAGGTCACCATCGCCATGAGGCCGAAGGAGGCGGGGTCGATCAGACGTGCCAGCACGACCAGAGAGCTGAACATGATGACGAGGCGGACCGCCTGGAAACCCAGGGTCACGGCGCCGCCACGCGCCGCGCTCGAGGAGAGCGTCGTCATGAGGCCGCCGGCATCCGCGTGCTCGTCATCATGAGAGCAGCTGCGCCATGTCGGAGGAGAGCGCGGTGAGTCGCGTCCGAGCCTCCGCGCACCGGGCCGCGGGATCCATCTCGAGCGCCGCCCGCAACGCCTGCACCGCGTGCTCCGCGTCTCGATACTCCGCGACGCCGGCGCACCCGCCGTCGAGGCCAGCGACCGCGAGCGTGCGACGGACCTTCTCGGGCGACCCGCCGGTGAACCCGAGCGGGACGGCCCCCTCGGTGGCTCCGATGGCGAGTGCGTGGAGCCGATCGCTGACGACTGCCCGGCTGCCGGCGAACAGCTCGCGCATCTCGCGCTCGCGGTCGGCGTGATCGCCGGAGTCCCAGGTCGACACCGGGACCCCGCCCAGCTCGGAGGCGACGTGTCGCGCGCGCTCGTTGTCACGGACGACCTGCGAAGCGACGACGACCTCGAGGTTCTCTGCCTCAACGAGACCTCGGACGGCGGAGTACCAGAGGGGTGCCGGCTCGTCGCGGTCGCCGCGCATGCTCACGACGAGGCGAGTGCGCTCTCCCGACGGACGCGCATCCGCGTCCTGCCCCAGGGAGAAGGCCCAGTCGGGCTCGACGCGCCCGACTCCGGTGATGTCGGCCGAGACCTGGTCACGCCAGGTGACCAGAGAGCAGGTGCGCAGCCCGAGGCGTACGCGGGCCGTGCGGCGCTCGGCCGCGGCCCGGACGCCGATACCCGTATGGAGGACACTGCCGCCGCGCGCGCGGGCCCACGCGAGGCGCGCCACGAGCTTCGCCCCCATGTAGGAATGCGCTTTCTCGATCCGCGCCTCGCCGGCATTGAAGACGAAATGGGTGCGCACCGATGACAGGACGGACCGGTCGAACGCCGAGAACCAGGCCGCGGAGGATTCGTACACGGTGTCGTCCGCGTGCAGACCCAGCGCGCTCCGATAGGAGGCGGAATTCCGTCCGGTCAGGACGTGCAGTCGAGCACCCGAGGAGCGCACCGCGTTGATGAGGCCACGGCGGAGGACGGAATCACCGAGGTTATCTTCCTGGCCCGTGACGGCGACGAAGACGTTCGGCATTGAACGATCGTATCGCAGGGCGAAATGTCGCCTCGCCATGTCGGCCGCCTCCGCCGTCGAATGTCGCGCATCGTCCGATGTCGCTCGCGGCGCCCCTGTGCGGGTGCCGGTGGGCGGGGCGTGCAGGGTTCACTTCTGGGCCGTGAGCGGCGGAGGGGGAGTGGCGCTGTCTGCGCGGTCCTCGTCGGGAGGGCTCGTGTCGTCAGGAGGCGGTGTCGGTGCGCGCGACGCGCACACGATCGCCAGGAGCAATGGCATCCAGTACTGAGGCTGGTTCAGGAAAGCCGCCGTGAAAGCGAACACCAGGATGCCGAACGTGATCGCGGCCGCCCACGGGTCGGCGCGGCGGCGGAGGGCAGCGATGACGACCCCGAACACGACGGTCAGGCTCAGCAGCGCCAGCCATGCGACATAGAGGATCCCGCCCTGGTACCAACCGCGCAGGAGGTAGTTGTGTACGACCGTGACCCCGTCGAACGTGCCGGCGTTGCGAGGATCGAGTCCGACGCCGACGAAGGGGCTGCTGTTGATCCAGTCCCACGCCCACGCGTAGGTGAGCTCGCGGACCTCCAGTGACGCCGCGCCGCCTCCGCTGGACTGCCCGGTGACGACTTCGACGCGGGTGAAGACCGAATCCAGAAGGTTCTGCTCCACATTGGCGAGGGCGAGCGCCCCGCCGACGAGGGCGAGGACCAGGACGCCGGTCACCGCCGTCCCGATGACCTTCCGCGCGGCGAGCAGGCCGACGGCGAGGCCGGCAGCCAAGGCGAGCATGGCGCTGAGGCTTCCGGTGCCGACCAACGCAGCGCCGTTCACGAGGATCACACCGGCGAGGACCAGGC
This sequence comes from Microbacterium enclense, assembly GCF_004022425.1. Taxonomy (GTDB): domain Bacteria; phylum Actinomycetota; class Actinomycetes; order Actinomycetales; family Microbacteriaceae; genus Microbacterium; species Microbacterium enclense_A. Next base: position 41,893 of record NZ_RBZY01000024.1, read on the forward strand.
GAGTGAAGTCCGCTGAGCGGCGCCACACCCCGAGGCAGACGAGGATGGCGATCGCGGCCATCAGGCCCAACGTGTTCGGATGCTCGGCCAGGCCCGTCGCGCGGCCGAACACGAGCCCCTCGCCGACGCTGACGCCCACGAGCTGGAGGACGCCCGCAGCGGCCGAGACCGTCTGGCCCACGAGGAACCACGTGAGGATGTGGCGGAGGGCCTGGGGGCGGTCCCTGACGAGTCTCGTCAGGACGCACACCATCGTCACGATCATGACCGTGGCGGAGACGCCGACCGCCACGGAGGCGCTGATCGAGCTGTTGGTCCCCGACATGACGGCGGCGAGCGGGATCAGACACACGGCCGCGATCCAGACTCCGGGGTGCGGCGGGCGAGCTACGTATCCCAGGGCGGCGAGGACGAGTCCGATCGCACCGAGGACGAGGGTCTGCCGCAGGACGTCCGTCCCGAACACCGTCCGGGAGGCGGGGATGCAGAGGGCGAGCACGCTCCAGAAAACGGTCAGCGGAGCACCTAGCCAGGCGTTCGGTGCCTGCCGCACGCGATTCGATCGAGCGCCCACGTCAGCTGCTCGAGGCTTCCGTGAATCCAGCGACCTCGTAGGCGGCGTTCTGGCGCCCCCGACGGAGCTTTCGGACCAGGCCGCGCGGGCCGTACAGTGCCGCCACCCAGGCGAGATGGTAGGCGCGGGCCACGGGGTTCGGTGAGCACCGTGAGCGGATCCGGTGGACGAGCTGACGAAGGACCCGGCGGTCCTCGGCCGAAAGATACGCGCGGTGCTTGGCCATGTAGAGCTCCGTGCCGCGGGCACGCGCCTCGTTCACGGCGGTCAGCTGACCGCTGCGGTGTTTGCGCTGGCGCAGCAGGCGTTCGGGAACGGCGGTGTAGGTCGAGCCCGCCCGAAGGAAGCGGGCGAAGAAGTCGGTGTCGTTGCGCACGGGCATCTCGGGGTCGAATCCGTCGACGGCCCAGAACGCCTGCCGCCGGACGAGGAAGTTGCTGCCCGTGATGCCGGGGTTCACCGAGATCACCTGGTCGGCGCGCAGACCGTCGACGATCGAATGCCCGTTCTTCTCGTGCCGATCGCTGAACTCCACGATCCAGGTGACGGCCAGGTCGGCACCCGAGCGGGGGAGGGCTGCGCGAGAGCGCTCGACGAACTCGACCTCCCAGACGTCGTCGTCGTCGAGGAATCCGATGAGATCGCCCGTCGTGAGCTTGGCGCCGTGGTTACGGGAGCCGGACGCCCCCGGGCGCCCCGCGGGGCGCTCGACGTAGCGAACGGGTATGGCGGCATCGGAGGCGATCGCGGTGCACACCTCGGCCGCGGCCGGGTCGGGGACGTCGCTCACGATCACGATCTCGCTCACGGGAGAGGTCTGCGCGAGAACGGAGCGGATGGCGTCGCCCAGGTACTCCGCGCGCTGATGCGTCGGGATGACCACCGAGACGGTAGCGCCGGTGTCGGGCATAGGGGGCCTCTCACTCGCGGGTGCGGAAAAGCTTCCGTCGACGGAACCGGTCATCGCTGCGACCGCGCTCTGCTCACCGCAGCCGACGCGGCGGAGATGTTGTCGACTGCCGAATCGATCGTCAGCCCCGCCGCGTTCATTTTGACATGCGAAGCGATACGTTCCCGCATCCGAGGGTCCGAATGTACGACGGACAACGTCCGCGTCCACGCGGCCGCATCGCCCACCGGGAGGACGCAGAGCTTCCGGAGCTCAGGGTCCGTGAAGAGCATCTCGGCGCATCCGAAGCGGTCCGAGACGATCGTCGGGATGCCGAGCATCGCGGCCTCCACCGCACTGCGGCCGAAGGCTTCCCGCGTGGAGGTTCCCACGTAGGCGATCGCGTCGGACCACAATTCCGCGCGTGGCGCCCAGCCGGCGATTCGGACGTTCGCCGGCGCGTCGTTCGCGAGCGCGTCCCGCAGCGGACCGGTGCCGTACATCGCTCCCCGGGCCTGGGGGAGCGCTCGCAAGGCATCCAGGAAGAGAGACGGGTTCTTGTCGTGGCCGTAGCGTGCGGCCCACACGAACGTCCCCGGCTCCGGGGACCGGGGAAGTGCGGATGGCGGTTGCAACCCCGGCGCGACGATCCGGCCGACGATCGAGCCGACGTCCCGCGCCAGCAGCGGGGTCGTGGCCCAGACCTCACGGGCACGGCCGAGCGCGAGACGTTCGAGTCCACGCCAGACGGCCGTTTTCGCCCTCGAGGATTCACCGCGAGCGGGCCAGGGGAGTCCACGCAGGTACGCGATCCAGGGAAGCGAGGTCAGGCTCAACGCCATGTCGCTCTGCGGGATCATCGAGATGATCACGTCCGCTTCACGCACCTGCGGCAAGGACTTCAGTCGCCCCGCGAGATCGCGGACACCGCCGAGGCCGCGCGGCTCGAGGGTGAGCTCGGTCACCCCGTCGGCATCCGTGGGGCTTCCGGATGCCTCGCCGGCGACACCGATCACCGCTGTCCAAGGGAGCCCGCGCGCGCGAGCGGCTGTCACCGCCTCGACCGTGGAGTTGTACACGCCGCTGCGGGCGACGAGCGGGGCGGCGACGAAGCAGACGCGGCCGCTCATGCCGTGGTGTCCACGACGCGAGTGAGGAAGGCCCGCATGCGGGCGGCCACCTCGCTGTCGGTCTCGAGACCCGCGGTGGCGGCAGCCGCCCGGGCCAGACGCGCGCGCAGGTCGGGCTCCTCGGCAAGACGCCGGAGGCAGGATGCCAGCGAGTCGACGTCGCGCGCCCGGAACGTCAGCCCGTTCTCACCGTCCGTCACCCACTCCACCGGTCCTCCTTCGTCGGCGACCACGGTCGGCTTGCCCGCGGCGAGGTACTGCAGGACGTTCTGCCCGAGCGGCTCTGGGCGGATGGAGCACTGCACGCACACGTCGAGACCGTCGATCGCTCCGGCGACGTCATCGACGTGACCGGCGAACACCACCCGGTCCGCGACCCCGGACTCGGTCGCCAGAGCCTGCAGTTGCTCCAGATACTCCTCGGTCCCGAAGGCCGTCGCGCCGTAGAAGACGAGCCGTGTCGGTGCGGTCGGGAACGCCTGGGCGAAGGCGCGCAGCAGGAGCTCCTGACCCTTCCACGGGTCGATGCGAGCGACGAGACCGATCGATTCCACGGTGTCTCGAACGACGGGGTCCGCGCGACGGGCGATGCCCGACGGACTCGCGATCACGGCCGTCTGACATCGCGGTCCGACGTGAGGGGCGACCGTGGCGAGCGAGGCGTGCGAATTCGCGACCACGCCGGCGGCCCGCGGGAGGACGAATCGGCGCAACAACGCCGTGGCCAGGCCCCCGATCGCCTCGGGCTCGACGAGGTCGCGGATGTGGACGACGACCGGCGTGCGGGTGAGAACTCCGGCCGCGGCCACGTACACGCTCGACCGCGAGGTGTTCGCGATGAGGACGTCGGCGCGGCGGATCGCGGGCGACGTCAGGACCGAAGCGAGCGAACGCACCATGCCCCAGGCCAGCCGCAGGGCACCGAGCGCAGCCGGACCGCTCGCCGCCCGCGCGCGGTGCACCGGGCCACGTCGCTCGACGGCAACGGTGGGCGGCAGATCGGCGTACGCGTCGGTCGTCGGGGAGGGAGGGCACACCAGGGTGGGCCGCCAGTCCACATCGGCCAGGAGCAGGCGGCGCAGGGCCAGCTCCGCGCCGCCGCGCTCGGACGTATGGTCGACGAAGACGGGCCGGAGTGTCATCGGTTCGGCGACGTCTCGTCGAGCGACGTATGACGTTGGATCTCCTCACGAAGGCGCCGCGCGAAGCTCTCCTCGCTGAAGGTCTCCGCGTGCGCCCTCAGGCGTTCCGGATCCCACTCGATCGCTTCGTGCGCGCGGACGGCATCGACGATGGCACCACGATCGGGTTGATCGAAGTAGACACCCGTCTCCCCTTCGAGGATGGTGTCGAGGAACCCGCCCCAGCGCAGCACGATCGCGGACTTGCCGAAGGTCGCGGCCTCGATGGGGGTGAGTCCGAAGTCTTCGAAGCTCGCCGAGACGAGCGCCCTGCTGCGTGAGTACAACCACCGGATCTGGTCGTCGCTGATGTTCTTCACCATGCGCACGTTGTCGGGCGCCATCTCGGCCAGACGGCGTTCCTCCGGGCCTGATCCGACCACGACGAGCGGCTTCCCGAGCTCGCGGAAGGCGTCGATGACCTTGTCGACGTTCTTGTACGGCAGGAGTCTCGAGATGCAGAGGTAGAAGCCCTCATCCACGAAATCGTCCAGGACCACCGGTTCCTTCGGAGCCTCGGGGTCGACGGAGTGGGGGGCGGGGAGCACTTCCGCCTCGATGCCGTAGGTGTCGCGGATCCGCTCCTGAACGACGGTGGAGATCGCGAAGTAGGTCGTCGCCGTCTTCGACTTCGCGCGATCCCATCGGCGCATCCACGGGCGTAGGGCCAGCAGAGCGGCCCGCCGCAGACCACGGTCCTGGCCGAGGTAGGTGTCGGTCTGGTACAGCCACCGGGCGGGTGAGTAGCAGTACACGATCTTCGCGCCGGCGGTCGCGAAGCCATGGGACCACCCACTCGAGCTGGCGATGGTGCACTCAGCGGGCACCTTCACCGACTGAGCGGCGAACGGAAGAAACGGGAGCGCCAGACGATGGTTGCGGCGAAGCGCGCCCACTCGATTCAGCCAGGAGGTGTGGATCTCGACATCGGAGAATTCCGGATACGTCGTCGCCTGCTCGTACAGCGTCGTGTACAGCGGCGCGTCGGGAAATGCTCGATGGAGCGCGAGAACGACCTTCTCGGCCCCTCCTCGTTGGGTTACGTAGTCGTGAGCGATGGCCAAGGGGATGGTTGCTGTCACCCGTCGATAGTATGTCGGTCAGGGCTTGCGCACAGGCGCAACAAAGGGAGAGAGCTGACGTGACTTCGAAGTCTGCACTGATCACCGGGATCACCGGACAGGACGGCGGTCACCTCACTCGCCTCCTGCTCGACGAGGGCTACACCGTCTTCGGAATCGTCCGGGGTCAGAGCAACCCGAAGCGCGCCGCGTTCTCGCAGGAGTTCCCCGAGGTGACGCTCATCGAGGCCGACCTGCTCGACGCGTCCTCGGTCATCCGCGCGGTCGACCTCGCCGACCCGGACGAGTTCTACAACCTGGCGGCGATCAGCCACGTGGGCTACTCGTTCCGCAACCCGGTGCTCACTCTCGACACCACGGGCAAGGGAGTCCTGCACTGCCTCGAGGCGATTCGCATCACGGGCCGCGCGGAGACGACCCGCTTCTACCAGGCGTCCACATCCGAGATGTACGGCGGTCTGGACTACAACCGTCCCGGCCTCGGCTACGACGAGGATTCGCTGTTCCACCCGCGCAGCCCCTACGGGGTCGCGAAGCTCTACGCTCACTGGATCACTCGGAACTATCGCGAGAGCTACGGAATCTTCGCGTCCTGCGGCATCCTGTTCAACCATGAAGGAGAGCGGCGGGGCGTCGAGTTCGTCACTCGCAAGATCTCCGACGCGGTCGCCCGCATCTCCCTCGGTCTCGCCGACGATGTCCAACTCGGCGACCTGTGGCCCAAGCGCGACTGGGGCTACGCCGGCGACTACGTCCGCGGGATGTGGCAGATGCTCCAGCACTCGGAGCCCGATGACTTCGTGCTGGCCACGGGGGAGACCCACTCGATCGAAGAATTCCTCGACCGGGCGTTCGCCGAGGTCGGAATCGATGACTGGCACCCCTACGTCGTGCGCAACGAGTCCTTCACCCGGCCGGCCGAGGTCGACATCCTCCTCGGCAACCCGGCGAAAGCCGAGCGAGTGCTGGGGTGGCGCCGCGAAGTCGACTTCGAAGGCCTCGTGCGGCGCATGGTCACCCACGACGTCGAGCTCCTCCGCGGCCAGTCAGTCCGTTCCTGATGCCCGCTCTGACGGGGCGCCACGTTCTGGTCACCGGTGTCACGGGTTTCGTCGGCCGTATCCTCGCGGCGCAGCTGATCGAGCGCGGCGCGAAGGTGACGGGCGTGGCCACGCAGGTGGAGAGCGTCCCGGGCGTGGATGTGCGCGCGCACGACCTCGCCTCCCTGCCCATCGATCCCGACGGCATCGATGACGTCATCCATCTGGCAGGCCTCGCAGCCGTCGGGCCGTCCTTCGACGACCCTCAGCGCTACCTGAGCGCGAACAGCGCCATGATGACGAACGTCGCGGAGCCGCTCTTGCGCAGCGGGCGCGAGTGCCGCGTCGTCGTCGTCAGCTCGGGCGCCGTCTACGGCGCCGGAGACGGGATGCCTCTGACGGAGGACTCCCCGATGGTCTTCGGCTCTCCGTATGCCGTCTCGAAGGTCCTCGTTGAGAATCAAGCGGCGTATTACCGCAGCCGGGGCCTTTCCACCGTCGTCGCACGACCGTTCAACCACATCGGTCCGGGCCAGCGCACGGGGTTCATCGTCCCCGACCTCGCGCTGCGCCTGCGCGAGCTCCCGGCCGGCGCGGTACTCCGGGCCGGCAACCTGGACGCCCGACGCGACTACACCGACGTCCGGGACGTCGCGGCCGCGTACGTTCGTCTCCTCGAAGCGGACGAGCCCGCCCACGCGGTCTACAACGTGGCGAGCGGCGTCTCACGCAGCGGATGGGACGTGCTCGATCACCTGATCGTGGCGCTGGGGGTGAACCGGCCCGAGGTCGAAACCGCGGTGTCCCGCGCATTCGACCCCTCGGTCGTGGTCGGCGACGCAGGGCGGCTCCGTGAGGAGACCGGCTGGGCGCCGACCGTGTCGTTCGAGAAGTCGATCGCGGACTACGTCGCCTCTCGCTGACGCGCCCCCTGGGTCACCGTGAGGCGAGGCGCGCGGCTGTGGTGAGGAATGCCGCCACCCGCTCGGCGGCGGGAAGCAACTCGGCGAAGGAACGACGGTAGACTTCGTCGCTCTGCCGGTAGGGATCGATGATGTCGAACATCTGCGGGTCGGCCGGGGGTGGCACTGTTCCGCGCAGCGACGCAGCCAGGGCGACCGCGGCCCGCATCCCTTCCTCGGGCGTGGTCGCGCCGGAATTCGCGAGCGCTTCCGGCAGCTGTGCTTCGATGCCGTCGGCGACGCGCGCCAACTCACGCAGAGTGAAACTGCGACGCATGGCGGCGGGCACCGTTTCGACAATCGCCCGGCGATGATCACGCGCCATCGCCAGGACGAGATCGGCGCCGCGGATGAGAGCGCTGTCGATCTGACGAGCCACGTGGTGCGACGCGTCGATGTCCTCTTCGGCCGCGATGCGGCGAGCGGGTTCCGGTACCCCCGCACCCACCAGGGCCGCCACTCCCGCGCTCTCGACACTGACTTCGGCGATCGGGGAGAGGGCGTCCGCCAAAGCCATCTCGGCGATGGGCGAGCGGCAGACGTTCCCCGTGCAGACGGACAGAATCGTGAAGGTCACTTCGACGAGCCCTCCTGTCCATCCTTTCGGCGATCCGAGCGGAGCGCCGGCTTCGACTCGGTCTGGGTGTTCGCATAGGAGTATGCGCCGTAGCCGTAGCTGTCCGGGCCCTTCGACGGAAGCATCGTCACGATCACTCCGAACAGTCGGCTTCCGATGGCGTCGAGTTTCTCGACCGCCGCCGTCAGTTGCGGCTTCTTCGTCGTTCCCGAAGCAGCGACCATCAACGCACCACTGGTGAAGCGCGAGACAACGGCGGCGTCGGTCACGAGGAGGAGGGGCGGAGCGTCGACCAGGACGTAATCGAAGGCACTCGCGAGAGCCTCCAGCGTGCGCTGCATGGACTGGCTTCCCAGCAGCTCCGAGGGGTTGGGAGGCGTGCGGCCGGAGGGGAGCACGAAGAGCTTTCCGGTTCCCCACTGCTGCAAGACATCGACCAACTCGGCCTGGCCGATGAGCACGTCGGTCAGGCCCACGCCGCCCTCGATGCCCATGTAATCGGCAATGCGCGGAAGGCGCAGATCACCGTCGACGAGCGCGACCCGGGCACCCGTCTCCGCCAGCGCGATGGCCAGATTGACGATCGTGGTCGACTTGCCCTCGCCTGGCCCGGCACTGGAGACGACGAAGGAACGGGAATCCCCGTCGACGTCGATGAACTGCAGGTTGGTGCGAAGGCTGCGGAACGACTCCGCACGGGGATTGCGGGGATCGGCATGCACGATGAGCGGACGCTTCTTGGCCTCGGGGTCCAGCGCGATACCGCCGAGGACGGGAGCGTCGGTCGTGGCTTCGATGTCGTGCAGCGAGTGGATGCGGGTGTCCAGCACGGACCTCAGGACGGCGATACCCAGGCCGAGCGCGAGACCGATCACGACGCCGACGATGACGTTCAGCGGGATGTGGGGAGAAGCGGGTGAGGTCGGAACCAGCGCTGGGGCGATGGTCTCGACGCGGACGAGGCTCGGGGCCTCGCCGTCGGGCTTCTCCAGCCGGTTCACGACCACATCGGCGAAATTCGAACCGACGGAATTGGCGATGGCGGCCGCCTGATCCGCAGTGGTGTTCGACACCTTGATCGAGATGATGACCGAGTTGGTGGGCGACGAGGCGTCGATGGTTCGCGCGAGTTCCTGCGCGGAGACGTCGAGGTCGAGGTCGTTGATGACGCGGTCGAGGACCAGCGCGCTGTCCACGACGTCGACGAAGCTCACCACGGCCTGACGGGCGAAGCTCGTACCCTGGACGAGCTCGCTGACCCCGGAGCTGTCCGATCGGACCGAGACGTACAGCTGTGTACTCGCCTCGTACGTCGGTGTTTGCAACAGCGACCATCCGTACGCGCCGGCACCGCCGAGGATGGTGAGAGAAAGCACCAGAATCCAGTTGCGATGAAGGATCCGAAGGTAGTCGCGCAGTTCCAAGCTTCTTCCATTCGCAGATAAAATCGATTGAACAAGTTATGCGCGATAGCGCCAGCACCTCAGGTAATCTTCGCGAGATGCTTGCGCCGCGAACGGCGCCCCTTCCCCAACCTTACGTCAAACAGAGAATCACCTCATCGCGCCCCCGGGAGACTGAATGAACAACCTCGAGGTGCTGTTCCGGCATCCGGATCGCTCCGAGGACGAAGCCGGCGGCACCGTGCGCGTCGATGAGCTCCAAGCTCTCGTGGGCCCGGCCGTGGTGCAGAAGCCTGCCCGAGCCCGAGCTGCGCACACAGAGCTCTCAGCGGTCGTGGGGGAACGGCAGCACACGTCCCGTCCCGCGTCGGTCGACCTCGCCGACCTCACCGGGGAACGGTCGACGTCGGCTGCTGCGGAACGGGGAGCCGATCTCGCGACCCTGGTGGGCTCGCCCACGACCCGAACGCGCGTCGACGCCGGCTGGATGGCGCCGGAGGACGCGCAGGTGGGAAGACGTCCGCTGTTCGGCGGTCGGCGTAAGGCCGGCGCGGTGAACATCCTGAGCGTGGTCGCCGCCACGATCGCCGTTCTGGCTCTCGTGGGGACGGCCTCGTTCGCCGTCTTCCAGCGTGCGACCGCCAATCCTGCCGACGACGCGATGGTGAGCCTGCGCGAACGCGAAGCCGAGCTGCAGAACGACCTGCAAGCGTTGCAGACCGCCGACGATCTCTACTCGACGTCCGTCGCCGACGCGCAGAGTCGTGCCGAGTCGGCCGGAGGTGTTCTGTCGGGCCTGACCGGTCGCGTCGCGGCGGAGGCCGTGGGCGCCGCCGAGTCTGCGCGAACGACCCTCCTCGCCACGCTGGCGGAGACGGCTGAGATCCCCGTTCCCCAGTACAACCGCGCTCCCCTCGACGAGGAGTCGTTCGAGGATGTGGGCAGTGCCATCGACGACGTCCGCGAGGCGCGGGACGAGGTGCCGCCACTCATGGCGAGCGTGCGCGCCGCCCGCGCGACCGTCGTGTCCGCCGTCGCAGCTTTCGACCTGCAACTGCGCAACCTGGGTGCTGCCATCGAGACCGGGGCAGCGCAGGAGGTCGTGCGCAACACGGCGGCACCGGACGACCTGCGCGCCGCCGTGACGGACGCGGCCGCACGCGTACGAGCCGCCCAGTCGACCGGATCGGACGGACTGTCGGAGATGCCGGGCTACGCCACCGCCGTGGACGCGCTCCGCGCGGAGAACGAGCGCGTGCTCGCACTGCGCCGCGCCGAGGCGGAGGAGCGTGCGCCGGTCCGCGTCCCCGCGCCCGTGACGCCACCTTCTTCGGGTGGCACGGGAAGTCCGCCGTCCGACGGTCAGACGGGCGGAGACACCGGTGGTCAGACCGGCGGTGACACCGGTGGCGGCACGGGTGGCGAGACCGGCGGCGGGACCGGCACAGAGCCCGGCGGCGGCACGGGTGGGGGGACCGGGGAACAGCCCGGTGACGGCACGGGTGGCGACACCGGTGGCGACACCGGTGGCGGTGTGCCGGGCGGCGGTACGCCCACACCCTGAGCTCGGCCCTCAACGAGCGCCCGAGGCGCCGGTCTCGTGGTCGGTGTCGGCCTTCGGTGCCCGGTGTCTCGGCCTCGAGAGCCCCTCTCGCACCCTGGTTCTGTGTCGGGAGGGTGAATGGAGGGGTGACGCAGAGAGTCCGGCCGTGGACCTGGTTGCAGGATGGGCCGGGTGACTCCGCACCCGTACCGTCCCTCGTGGGCCAGGACGGTCGCCGGTGTGGGATCCGTCCGGATTCTGGTGGGCGCGACGGTGATCGGGGAGACACCACGAGTCGCGATCGCCGAGGGTGAGGTTGCTCTCCTCATCAGTACGTCAGCGTTGCCGACGGCCCGGCCCGAGCGTCGCCGCTGCGCGGCCTTTCTGGTCTCGGAATCGGGGCGGACGCATACGCTGCCTCCCGGGCGCTTCCTCATGGTCGTCGCCTTCCCCGCCGCGGCGCTGGAGGGCGTGGGGCTGCCCCGCGGGGCTCGTCTGCCTGTCGACGGGGCGTCCGCCCTCTTCTGGCCGTTTTTCGCCTTCGCCTGGACTGTCGCCATGGAGACCGCTCCTCAGACCGGCCTATCGATGTACTTCACCGAGAGGCTGCTGCAAGAGATGCTGACGGGTGTCATCGTCGCATCCATACGCGTGCAGGACGGCTTGCCCGGGCACCAGCCCTACGTGGCCGCGATGTCCATGATCACCGCGCAGGCGGGAGACCCGATGCTGACTCCGTCGTCCATCGCCGAAGAGCTGAACCTCTCCCTGCGCACCCTCCAGCGGCATTTCTCCGCGCAGAACACGACGATCGAGGCGCGCATCCGATCGGTGCGGGTGGAGCAAGCGGTACGGCTTTTGGAAGACCGGGTCTACGACTCGCTCAGTGTCGAGCGGATCGCTCAGGCGTGCGGCTTCTCCAATGGGTCGAGTCTGGCGCGGGCGTTCGCATCCGAGGGCCGGTTGTCGCCGACAGTCGTCCGCGAGTCGTCACGCTATCGAACCGTCGCGGTCGGGGAGCGAGAACGCCGGCAGCCCGGATCCTCGTCGCTCGCCGCCACGGCAGGGTGAGGTGAACGCTCCCGACGAGCGGATGTGGCCGGGTCGTTGCTTCCTCGGCCCGATCACTCGGTCAGGTACCGACGGAGTCCTTCTGCGCCGGAGGGTGCGGACACGTCGTGGGTGTCGCCGAGGTCGAGGACGCTGTTTCGGGGGCGGGGG